>CAZJAD010000019.1:4997-8777 GCA_964543855.1 uncultured Alphaproteobacteria bacterium | reverse complement strand
TTCGCAGCAAATCACTCCGTAAGAAAGGACAAGAAACTCCATGCCTTTGGTCAAGGTTGAAATAGACGGAAAGAGAGTCCTGGCGGACTCCGGTGCGACCATTCTCGAAGTGGCGCGAAGTATCGGCATCGACATTCCGACCCTCTGCCACGACGACCAGCTTGAGCCGTTCTCGTCCTGTTACCTCTGTATCGTCGATGTCAAAGGGGCGCGCGGTTATGTTCCAGCCTGCTCGACCAAAGTCTCCGACCGTATGGTCGTCGAGACAAACACGCCGGGAATCCGCGAGGCCCGGCGCACCGCACTGGAACTCATGCTGTCCAACCACTATGCCGACTGCGTGGCTCCCTGCAAGCTGGCCTGCCCCGCCGGCGTCGATGTGCAGGGCTACATTGCTCTGGCAGCTCTGGGCAAATGGCGCGAGGCGGTCGCGCTCATCAAAGAAACAAATCCTCTCGTCGCCATTTGCGGCCGTGTCTGCACTCGCCCCTGTGAAATCGCCTGCCGCCGCAATATCCTCGACGAGGCCGTCGGAATCGACTACCTCAAGCGCTATGTCGCCGATATGGATCTGGAGAGCCGGGAACATTTCACCCCGGAAGTCGCTCCACCCAACGGCAAAAAAGTGGCGGTCATCGGTGGAGGACCCGCGGGGCTCTCCGCGGCCTACTACCTCGCCCAGAAAGGCTACAAGGTCACGATTCTGGAGGCGATGCCGCAACCCGGAGGCATGCTGCGCTACGGCATTCCGGAATACCGACTGCCCGGCGATATTCTGGACCTCGAGATCAACACCATCCTGGAACTTGGCGTTGACCTTCGGACGAATACCTGCCTCGGCGAGGATTTCACGATCCGCAGCCTCAAAGAGGACGGCTACGAGGCCATCTTCATGGGACTGGGCGCTTGGCAGAGCAGTCGCCTCGGTGTGCCCAGCGAGGACATCGACGGCGTGCTCTCCGGCATAGACTTCCTGCGCGACCTCGGCCTCCGCAAACCCATTCACCTCCGCGGCAAGGTCGCCGTCGTGGGCGGAGGAAACACGGCGGTCGATTGTGCGCGCTCGGCGCTGCGCCTGGGAGCTGACGAAGTCACGATCTACTACCGCCGCACGAAAAAAGAGATGCCCGCTCACGCCATGGAAATCCACGAAGCCGAGGCCGAGGGCGTCAAGATAGAACTTCTGGTCGCACCCACCAAGATTCTTTCAAAAAGCGGCCGCGCCTCCGGTATGGAATGCATCCGCATGGAATTGGGAGAACCGGACGCCAGCGGTCGACGCAGACCCATCCCCAAGCGCGGCTCCGAGTTCAATGTCGAGTGCGATTACATCTTCGCCGCCATCGGGCAGTCCACGAAGGTCGACGAACTGCTCGGCGGACGCATTCCCGACTTCCTGCCGCCGGGAGAGGTGATTGAACTGACCCGCTGGAAGACCATACGCGTCACCGAAACGACCGGTGAAACCGATGTGGAGGGCGTCTTTGCCGGAGGAGATGTGGTCACGGGAGCTGCGACGGTCATCGAGGCAGTGGCCGCCGGTCGCAAAGCTGCGTTCGCCATCGATGCGTACCTCATGAAAGGGAGAGCCGCTCCCGAGCCAACCGTATTCAACAGCCGCAAAGACGACTACGGCGAAGTGACCCTGGAGGATCTGCGAAGTCTGGAAGAAATCCCGCGACGCAAGATGCCCCTGACGAGCCTGAAGGAACGCAAGGGAGACTTCGACGAAGTCGAACTCGGCTACAGCGCCGAGGATGTGCGACGCGAATGCGTGCGCTGCCTCGAATGCGGATGCTCAGCCGCCTTCACATGTCAACTGCGCGCTTACGCCAACGAATATGGGGCGGACAGCCAGCGTTTCCGTGGTGAAGGAAAGAAATACGCGATTGACCGCTCCCATCCCCTCATCGAACTTGACCCGAACAAATGTATTCTCTGCGGGCGATGCGTGCGCATCTGCACCGAGGTCCTGGGCATTGCCGCC
This sequence comes from uncultured Alphaproteobacteria bacterium, assembly GCA_964543855.1. Classification (GTDB taxonomy): domain Bacteria; phylum Electryoneota; class RPQS01; order RPQS01; family DYHQ01; genus CAZJAD01. Next base: position 6,790 of record CAZJAD010000019.1, on the reverse strand, counting down.
CTCGGATTTATTCACCGCGGCTTCGATACCATCGTCCGGCCTGCGATGGGCAAATCCCTCCTCGACACGGACTGCATCTCGTGCGGACTGTGCGTGGCGACCTGCCCAACGGCCGCCATCGTGGCCAATGTGCCGCTGCCCAAACCCGGGCCGTGGCAAACGACCCAATACAAAACCGTCTGCAACTACTGCGGCGTAGGTTGTCGGCTCGAGCTCTATACGCGCGGTGATATTCTGGTCAAGGTCGCCAAAGGCCAGCATAACCGGCTCACCTTCGGTAATCACTGTATCAAAGGCCGGTTCGGCTACGAATTCATTCTCTCGGAGCAGCGGCTGCTCAAGCCCATGCTCCGAGCCGGACGAAATCTGCAGGAAACCGACTGGGACGACGCGCTGGGCCACATGGCGTTGCGCCTGAAAGAGATGGCCCGAAAATATGCTCCCGACGAGATCGCTGTCTTCGTCTCACCCCGCATGACGAACGAGGAAATCTACCTCGCCGAGAAATTCGCACGAATTGCCCTCGGCACGCACAATGTGACCAGCTTCTCGCTGCTGGCCAACCACAGTGTCTTCGACCCATCCGTCGTTTCCACGGCGACTTATCCCGATGTGGCGGCGGCCGATGCAATCCTTCTGGTGAACTCGATTCTGGACGAAGAGAACATGGTCGCGGATATTCTGGTCAAGCGCGCAATCCGAAAAGGCGGCCACCTCGTCTATATCTCACCGGAAGACACCCGACCCGCCAAATTCGCCGAAGTCTTCCTCAAATGCCGACCCGGAACCGAAACCATCGTCGTCTCCGGCCTCATGCAACTGCTCATCGAAGCGACCAGCACCGACCACGCGCGCCTCGAAGAAGTCGAGAATTTCAAGAATCTGGCAGGCAAGCTCGAAGAATTCACGCCGGACATGGTCGAGGATTTGACCGGCGTTCCCGCTGCTGAACTGCGCCGCGCCGGAGAGATGATCGCTGCCGCACATCAGAAAGTCCTCATCTACAATCGGGATTATCGAGGCCCACGCGCGGTCGGAGATGTGAGAGTCTTCCAGAGCGCAGCGAAAGTCATGGATGCGCGAATCCTCTCGCTTGTTGAGAAATGCAACACTCAGGGCCTGCTTGATATGGGAGCTCATCCTGCATGGTATCCCGGTTATCATCCGATTGACTCCGAGGATGTCGTCGAAGAATTCGAAAAAGGCTGGTGTGTTGCCCTGCGAAATTTGCCGACCAAACCTGCAGATATTGCCGACCTGCTGCGTCAGAAAAAAATAAAAGTCGCCATGATCTTCGGAGAAGATCCGCTGGCGATGGAATCGCTGCCCAAAGAGATTCGAGCCGGCCTGATGAGTCTGGAGTGCCTCATCGTCGCCGACATGTTCTTCACGGAGACAGCGCAGATTGCCAGTGCGGTCTTTCCGCTGTGCAGCCACGCCGAGACGAGCGGCACCTTCACGAACTCCGAGCGCCGCGTGCAGCACCTCGAGCAGGGGATTCCGCCGCGCGCGGGGCTCGAAAACTGGCAGATCATCACGCAGCTCGCGGCGCACATGGGCCTGCGCTTCCGCATGAACTACACAGACACCGACGCCGTCTTCCGCGAGATTCGCGACATGGTGCCGATTTACCGCGATGTGGTCGTGGACAGTCAGGAGCGCGACGGCCTGTGGGATCTGGATCGCTTCCTCCTCAAGCCCGAGAAATATCGGTTCGCGACGAAAGCAATCCGCCTGCAGCCGGTGAAAGCCGTCATCACGCCCACGCTCTATCTGGACTTCATCGAGCGCCG
>CAZJAD010000019.1:0-4897 GCA_964543855.1 uncultured Alphaproteobacteria bacterium | reverse complement strand
GCCTCGAAGGGGCTTTTTCTTGCCAAAATCCACGCTGGTCACTTGTATTGAGAGTAGAACGGCATTATATTAGAGATTGTGACCATTCGCTACTGAACACGCGAAGGCAATTCGACGATGGTCTCAGCAATGCATCAAGGCACCGTATGAAAGGCAAGCTTTTCCTGATTGATGGCTCGGCGCAGATTTATCGCGCCTATTTCGCCTTCTCGAAGGCTCCCCTTCGCACGAAATCCGGCGAACAGACGAGCGCCGTCTACGGCTTTCTGTTGATGCTCTTCACGCTGCTGGAGCGCGAGAAGCCCACGCATCTCGCCCTCGCCTTCGACCGCCCCGAACCGACCTTCCGCCACAAGGTCTTCAAGGAATACAAGGCCACGCGCGAGAAGATGCCGGACGACCTCGTGGCGCAGTTGCCGCGCCTGCGCGAGGTCCTGGAGGCCATGGGCGTGGCGATTTTCGAAAAGCCCGGCTGGGAGGCCGACGACATCATCGGCACGCTCGCAAAAGCGGCACGCGGCGAAGGCTTCGAAGTCTATATGGTCACCGGCGACAAGGATTTTCAGCAGCTCGTCCAGGACGGCGTCTTCCTCTACAATCCCAAGAAAGATGCCGTTCAGATTCTGGATTCGCAGGGCGTCGAAGACAGCTTCGGCGTGCCTCCCGAAAAGGTCTGCGATGTCCTCGGACTCATGGGAGATACCTCGGACAATGTGCCGGGTGTGCGAGGCGTGGGGCCCAAGACCGCCGTCGAACTCGTCAAGACCTACGGCTCGCTCGAAGCCGCGCTAAAACACGCCGCCGAGGTTTCCAAACCTGCCGTGCGCGAGGCACTCACTCGCGACCGCGACCAGGCCCTGCTTTCGAAAAGACTCGTGACGATTGACACCGATGCGCCGATGGAATTCGCGGTCGATGCCCTGCGCATGAGACCCTTCGACTCGCCGGACCTGGAACGCCTCATTCGCGAGCTGGAATTCCTGAGCCTCCTGAAGTATCTGCCCAGCAAGGCGAAAGAAAAAGCCAAACGAAAGCGCGATTACCACGCTGTCGATGAAATCGAGCCGCTTCAAGAGCTCGTGGAGGCATGGCGCCGCGAGAAGAGGCTCGTGTCCATCGACCTCGAAACGAGCAACATCGATCCCATGCAGGCCGAGCTGGTCGGCGCATCATTCGCCGTCGAGGAGGAAGAGGCTTTTTTCGTTCCCATCACGCATCTGCGCGGAAAGCCGCCGCGCCTTCGCAAGTTCCAGCGCTTCGGCAAAGCCGTGGATGAGCGCGTCTCGGCCTTTCTCAGCATCACCGCGCCCTTCTACGAAGACGAATCCGTCCCCAAAACAGGGCAGAATCTGAAGTATGATGCGCTGGTGCTGCGCTGCTACGGCGTCGAAGTGAAGGGCATCGCTTTCGACACACTGCTCGCCGCCTTTCTTCTCGATCCCGGAGCCCGCCAACTCGGCATCGATGTCCTCTCGCAGAAATACCTGCACCTCGACAAGATTCCGACCGCCGCTCTCATCGGCAGCGGCAAGAAGCAGCGCTCCATGTTCGAGGTCGCGACGCCCGAACTAACCGAATATGCCTGTGAAGATGCCGACTACGCGCTCAGGCTCACGCACACCCTCGACCCGCTCCTGAAAAAAGAAAAGCTCGACACGATTCTTCGCGATATCGAGGTACCTCTCTTGCCGATTCTCGTCGAGATGGAACACACCGGCGTGCGCCTCGATCTGGATTATCTGGAGGAGATGTCGAAGGAACTCGAGCGGGATCTCGGCCGCATCGAAGAGGACTGCTACTCGCTCGCAGGCCAGCGCTTCAACCTGAATTCACCCAAACAACTCGCCGAAGTGCTCTTCGATAAGCTGAAGCTGCCGGTGCAGCACAAGACGAAAAGCGGACGCTCAACCGATGTGGCAACACTCACGCTTCTGGCCGCATCGCATGAATTGCCCGCTCGCCTGCTCGATTATCGTTCCCTCGCCAAACTGAAATCGACCTATCTGGATGCTCTCCCAGCCCTCGTGCATCCGGAAACCGGCCGCGTGCACACGACCTTCAGTCAAACCGTCGCCGCCACCGGACGCCTCTCCTCGGCTAACCCTAATCTACAAAATATACCTATCCGAACACCGGTTGGCCGACGAATTCGAGAAGCATTCGTTCCGGGCGAGTCGGATTGGGTGATGTTCTCGGCCGATTACAGCCAAATCGAGCTGCGCATCATGGCTCACCTCTCCAGAGATGAGAGGCTTCAAGCGGCCTTTGATGGCGCGGGTGACATTCATCGCGAGACCGCGGCGCTGATCTACGGCGTTCCGGTGGAAGATGTGTTGCCCGAGATGCGGCGTGCGGCAAAGACCGTCAACTTCGGCATCATGTATGGTCAAACAGACTTCGGCCTCGCGCAGGAATTGGGCATTCCTCGTGGTGAAGCGCACGAGTTTCGTCAGCGCTATTTTCAGCTGTATCCCGGTGTGAAAAAGTTCATGGATGACACCATCAAGCAGTGTCGAAAAACCGGCGTGGTGTCCACATTACTCGGTCGTCAGCGCGCGATTCCGGACATCAACGCATCGAACCGGCAAGCGCGTGAATTCGCCGAACGAACCGCGATCAACACACCCGTTCAGGGCACGGCGGCCGATATGATCAAGCTGGCGATGATCCGCACGGCCCGGCGACTTCGCAAGCAGAAGCTCGCCGCCCGGATGCTGCTTCAGGTTCATGATGAACTCGTCTTCGAACTCCCCCAAAGTGAGATTCGGGCGCTCGGACCCCTCGTTGAAGAAGAAATGACACGCGCCCTCCCCCTCTCCGTTCCCATCATCGTCGACTTCAGCTATGGTAAGAATTGGCTCGAAGCGCACGGCTGAGGCATTTTGCCGAAAATTTTTTACGAAATGTCTTGCAATTTAATATTTCGTGATATATATTGGGCAATGTCTCTTTGCGCACGAGGTTCATCTTGGGCGATGAAGAGCTGATCTTTGAGTGGACTGCACACCCGCTCCGGCACTATCCGGGCAAAGTGTTGCTCTTCTGGATCGCCCGGTTCGATTGCGACCCGCGATCGCCATTCTTCTTCTGCAATCGCGTGAGCCGCTCAGCTACATCGGATCGCAGGTGATGTGCTTTTTCGCACCCGTCGTCCATGCACTCTTTTCAGTGAGAGAATACGACCTGATTCAACAGGCACTGGAGCACCGCGAAGCCAAGCGAATCAACCGGCGGGCGCGCCGGAAACGTAATCCGGGGACTCTACCGTGAAAGGAAGCTGTTTTCTTTCCGGAGCAATGCTCCTGACCATGCGTTCCGGTGACAGGCCGAAGCTCGGAAATGTGCGCATCGAGGGTCGACGCATCTCTGCACTGGGAGCAATCGAGCCGCGGACTGGCGATGAGATTCTGGATTGCAGTGGATGTGTGATTCTGCCGGGATTCATCCAGACGCACATTCACCTTTCGCAAACGCTCTTTCGCAATACAGCAGAGAACTTGTCGCTGCTCGACTGGCTGGAGCAGCGGATTCTGCCCTTTGAGGCCGCTCACACGCCGGAATCGGTGGCCGTCTCGACCGAATTGGCCGTAGCCGAGCTCTTCCTGTCCGGAACGACGACTGGACTAACCATGGAAGCAGCCCGGCATACGGAGAGTGTGCTGGAGATCGTCGCGCGTCTGGGATTGCGCGCAATCGTCGGCCGATCGCTCGTCGACAGGGCCGGGCGGGTCGCGAATTCTCCTGAATCCGTGCCGGTGGCGATCGGGAATGTGCAGCGCCTTAAACAGAAGTGGCACGGCCAGGCCGATGGGCGCATCGAAATCTGCCTGGCACCCCGTTTCGCCCTCGGGTGCAGCGAGACGCTGCTCAGAGAAGTGGCAAAGATGGCCGCCGCCGATGGCCTCCGAATCCACACTCATGCCGCAGAGAACTACGCGGAGATCGATCAAGTCCAGCGTGAGACAGGGCTCGGCAATATCGAGTATCTGGATTCGCTGGGAGTTCTGGGGCCATCAACTTTCATCGCGCACTGCATTCACCTGAAGCCCGGCGAGCTTGACCTTTTGGCCGAATCAAAGACGCGCGTTCTGCACTGCCCAACGGCCAATTTGAAGCTCGGATCCGGGATCGCTCCGGTCCCAGAAATGCTGGCCAAGGGCATCTCGGTGAGTCTCGGCTCGGATGGGGCGGCATGCAACAACGCCCTCGATATGTTCCGTGAAATGAGACTCGCGGTGCTCATCCAGTCCGGACGCCTGGGGGTCGGCCACCTGAATGCGATGACGGCCCTCGAGATGGCGACTCGAAAAGCTGCTGAGGCTCTCGGAAAAGAAGATGAAATCGGAACACTCGAGGTCGGCAAACTGGCCGATATCGTCGTGATTGACCTCAATCGGCCCAATACTTGCCCCGCAGAAGATATTGTTGCGGCAATTGTTTTCAGCGCGACACCACAGAATGTGCGTCATGTTTTCGCCGATGGACGCCAAGTGGTGAGTGAGACGGCCCTGACCGAAATAGACCTCGGCGGATTGCTGCCCAAGGCGCAGGAGAGTCTGTCGGACCTGCAGGCGCGGGCAAAGCGGCAGCCATAGGGGCTTCCCCAAGCTGACTTGCGCGACGGACATTTCGGGACAACGAGACACAAGCGATTGACATAGAAAATCGAGTGCGGGCATCAGCCAACTCGACCCATTGTTGAACATTCTGAGCCTCCCGCACGGGCTCACAGCTTAACCATCGCTGAAGTTTGCGGTGAGGGCAGCGACAAACTTCAGCGGCCAAGTCAAATCGTTCCCGAACGAGTCCCTGCCCTCAGTCCAGCAGTAAGGAGGACCAGCATGAGTCCGACCAGAAGGAAGAAAGCCACTAAGAAGAAGGCGACCAAGAGGAAGGC
>CAZJAD010000018.1:15135-28050 GCA_964543855.1 uncultured Alphaproteobacteria bacterium | reverse complement strand
TCTACCTGATAATTAATCCGCTGAGTGTCATCGATCAGACTCTCGAATCGAGCGTGAAACGAAATGAGTTGTCCCGCCTCACCGTAGCGAGCAACCGTGTCCGCCGTAAACGAGAAAGTCTGGGCGTAAGCACACGACACCACAAGAAAGGTAATAAACAGTGCAATGAGTTTGCCCATCTCGTTCCTCAGTTCTCTTATCGCCTTCACATGTTTCTCTATTCAGACAGTAGCGGATCCACCAGAGCCCGCAGCTCGTCATAGGTCACTTGACCAAGGCGATGGCGAATCACGCCACGCTTATCCACCAAGAGATTGGTGGGATAAACCGAGACACCGTACGCTTGACTGACGGACAGATCTCCATCTCTCAGAAACGGAAAAGTCAAACCGCTTTCCGCACGAAACTCGCAGATCTGATCCATCGTGTCCCACGGGTTGATCGCCAGGATCTGAAAGCCGCCATTACCACCCGACTCCTCATAAACCTGTTGCAGATAAGGGAATTCGAGAACACAGGCCTGACAGTCTACGAACCAGAAGTTGATAAGGACGACATGTCCCCGCCAATCCTGGATCGCCAAATCTCGATTCCAATCCGTGGCAAGTGAAAACGGGTGAGGCAAGTCATCAACATCGTTCCCGCAGTCTCCCGGAGTGAACTGGATCGGTATTCGCACAGTATCCGCTCCAGCGACCTGCACCCTCCAGAGAGCGGGCAACTCCGTGGCGTGACCCGGCAGATAGGCGGAGAGCCGATAATCGCCGACTCCGATCTCAGAGAGGATTGTCGGCGGTGTCTGGCCGCTGGGTTCCCCGTTCAGAAGAAGCGTCACTCCGTCAGGGGCGCCCGCGAGCTCGACGGCACCGGTATCGGCAGGTTCTCCAACAAGGGCCACTTGAACGGTGTCCCACTGGAGAACCTCGACAGTCGAGTCGGCAGGAACATAGCCTGATCTCCAGACCCATAGCCGCCGAGAACCGACAGCGATGCCACTCACCACCGCCGGTGTCCGCCATCCCGTTTCGACATCGTCAATGTATATGCCTGCATCGGAAATCTCAGCACCAGTCAAATCGAAGAGATGTACTTCGACACTGCCGGTCTGGTTTTCGGGTGACTCCTCAATCATGCATCCACACCAGCACACAGCCACTGCGAGAAGCGCGACCCATCTCATCTTCATGACTCCGTCTCGGCATCGGGAGACATCAACACTCGATCCCAGAATTTCTCTAACAGCCGGTGGTGGGATCGGAACGCGAGCATCGGAACATCGCTCTGTCGAAAAAACCCGAGACCCATCGCATCATCACCGGCTATCGGCTCGCCTCCGAGGACGCGCGCTCGATAGCACACAATCAAAATATCGCCATAGTAGCCACCGAGGTCGCTGCATGCGTCAAAAATCTCCAGCGGTTGACAGTCCAGACCCGTCTCTTCTTTGACCTCTCGGACAACAGCATCTTCGATGGACTCGCCGATTTCGATGAATCCGCCGGGCAGACACCATCTTCCTTTTCCAGGCTCAACGGCTCGTTGCACCAGGAGAACCGCACCATCCTGCTCGATGATCGCGGCGACGGACGGAATCGGATTCGAATAGGTGATGCGCCCGCAGTTCTTGCATATCAGCCGATCCCAACCTTCAACCTGTGCTTCCTCGAGCACACCACCACAAGCACTGCAGTAGCGAGGGCGTGCCATGCTATCCCCGGGCCGCCGCTTCGCGTATCAGTGTACGGGCGATAACCAAGCGTTGAATCTGATTTGTTCCCTCGTAGATCTGGGTGATCTTCGCATCGCGCATGTATTTCTCAATGGGATAATCTCGCATGTAGCCGTACCCGCCGAAAAGCTGTACGGCATCCGTGGCCACCTTCATTGCGACATCGGATGCCATCAATTTGCACATCGCGGACGCTCGAGCGATATTCTTTGCACCCGAATCCACGAATCGGGCAGCAGCGTAGACCAACGCACGGGCTGCTTCAATTTGCGTCGCCATGTCTGCCAACATGAACTGAATGCCTTGATTACCTGATATTGGCCGCCCGAACTGAACACGTTTGTGCGTATAGTCCAAGGCAAGGTCAAGCGCTCCCTGGGCAATGCCCAAAGCTTGAGCGGCAACCCCGGGACGCGATTTGTCCAGCGTTTGTATCATAACCCTGAAGCCTTCCCCTTCACGTCCCAGCAGGTTTTTGGCGGGGACCCGGCACTCATCGAAAATGATTTCTCGTGTGGCCGAAGCACGAATTCCCATCTTGTCTTCTTCTTTGCCCAACTGAAAACCCGGAAAGTCATCTTGCACAATGAAAGCGGAGACGCCGCGAGCCCCTCTCTTGGGATCGGTAACGGCAATCACCGTGTAGATATGCGCCACTCCGCCGTTAGTGATGAATATCTTGTTCCCGTTCAGGACATATTCGTCGCCCACACGAGTCGCTCGCGTGCGTATCGATGCCGTGTCCGAGCCTGCCTCGGGCTCGGTCAAGCAGAAAGCTGCCAGGTACTTGCCCGACGCAAGATCAGGAAGGTAGCGACTCCTCTGTTCATCATTGCCTGAGATGAGGATGGGAAATGCACCGAGTGCGGAGGCGGCGACCGCCAAGGTCACTCCGGCACATGCCTTCGCCAGCTCTTCGCTGACGATCGCCAGTTCCAGAACTCCCTGGCCTGTCCCTCCATATTCCTCAGGGATCACGACGCCATACAGGCCCGACTCAGCAAAGACCTTGACCAAATCCCAAGAGAACTTCCCCTCACGATCCAACTCGGCTGCCACTGGGCGCACCTTTTCATCGGCGATCTTGCGCACAAGATCTCGAAGGGCTATCTGGTCTTCGGTCAAAAAATAGTCCATAGAGGTTCCTTCCTCCGCACTTACACTTCTCTTCCGACGCGCATCAAATTTGGCTCCAAACGAGATTCATCTCGCCTGTCCTTTACTCCGTGATGTCGCTCTGTGTTTCACCGGTCGGTCCGGCGGCAATCCCCAATCGCTGCACCGCCTCGCAGGCCGCCATCTGCTCTGCAACTTTCTTGGAGCCTCCCTCACCTTTTCCCATCATCTCACCGTCGAGAAAAACCTCAACCTCAAAATGCTTTGCATGATCGGGGCCACTTTCATCCCGCAAGACATAGGTGGGACTTGGGAGAGAGCTCCCTTGCGCGTATTCCAGAAGCAGGCTTTTGTAGTTAATGAACTCTGGTTGGTGGACGACCTCTTCCCAGTTGCACAGCAAGCCTTTCGTGAGGAAGTGACGAACGGCACGATATCCGCCATCTAGGTACATGGCTCCCAGCAGTGCTTCATAGGCATCTTCCAGAATGGATTTGCGTGCTCGCCCACCGCTGCGCTCCTCGTTCTCGGAAAGAAAAAGATGTTCGCCAAGACCCAGACGCTCTGCATCCCTGACCAACACGGACCCCGAGACCATGACCGACTTCATTTTGGTCAGTTCGCCTTCAACTTCGTCAGGAAAGTGGTGATAGAAAAACTCGGAGGAGACGAGGTCCAAAACAGCGTCGCCGAGAAACTCAAGGCGTTCGTTTGCATGGCGTCGCGATTGACTCAGCTCTTGGAGACAGCTACGATGCTTCAATGCCGAGGATAGATAATCCAGATTCGTGAAGCGATAGCCAATCTTCTTCTCCAATTCCTGAAGGCTCTTCAATGTCGCGCGATCAATTCCATAGTGCGCAGGCCGACGGAACCACTTTGTCCAGAAAGCTGGCATGACGGAGTGCTCTTCCGGTTACTCCGTGAACCGACGAACCACGATGGTAGAGTTGTGCCCACCGAAGCCGAAGGTATTGGAGATCGCAATGTCCACCTGGCGCTTCTCAGCCCGGTTCGGAACATAGTAGAGGTCGCACTCGGGGTCCGGGTTGTCCAGATTGATCGTCGGTGGGATGATATTGTCGCGAATCGTCAGAATGCTCGCTATCAACTCCACCGCTCCGGCCGCTCCCAACAGATGGCCGATCATGGACTTCGTCGAAGACACTGCCAGCTTGTCCGCGTGGCTGTCAAAGACTTCCCGGATGGCTCGTGTTTCAATCGGATCGCCGACATCCGTTGCGGTTCCATGGGCATTGACATAGTCCACTTGGGAAGGTGTGAGTCCCGCGTCTTTGAGAGCCTCCTTCATGGCCCGAATAGCGCCCTTGCCTTCGGGATGAGGTGCCGTAATGTGGTAAGCGTCGCCACTGGCACCCGCCCCGATGATCTCGGCGTGGATCTTGGCCCCTCTTCGCCGCGCGTGCTCGAGTTCTTCCAGGACGAGGATTCCGGCGCCCTCTCCCATCACAAAACCATCGCGGTCGCGGTCGAAAGGACGACTGGCCTTCTCCGGAGCATCATTGCGTGTAGAAATCGCCTTCATAGCATTGAAGCCGCCGACGCCCACCGGACTAATTGCCCCCTCGGTACCGCCTGTGATCATCACATCGACCTCACCGTACTGAATGAGCCGCATGGCAGTATGGATCGCGTGTCCCGCCGTGGAGCAAGCTGAAACCGTGCCGAAGTTTGGTCCTCCGAAACCGTGCCGAATGGAGATTTGTCCCGCGGCGATATCTCCGATCATCATCGGAACAAAGAAGGGATTCATGCGGCGCGGTCCCTTTTGATCAAGAACACGGCACTGCTCCTGAAAAATACGCATACCACCGATGCCGGACCCGACGATGACTCCAACGCCGTCGCGGTCCACCGCACCATCAAGCAGCCTTGCATCCTGAGAAGCCTCCTCGGAGGCGACCACGGCGTACTGAGTGAACAGCTCCATACGGCGAGCCTCTTTGGGATCAATCGTGCGCTCGGGACTGAAGCCCTTTACCTCACAGGCGAATCGAGTGGCGAAGTTGGTGGAGTCGAAGTGACTAATGGGAACCGCACCGCTTCGCCCTTCCAGAAGGCCATCCCAGAAGTCCTTGACCGTATTGCCGACCGGGGTGATTGCACCCATCCCGGTCACAACGACTCGGCGCTTCATGGCACTAAACCTTTATGATTGCTTTGCAGCAAGCTTTTCCTGGAGATAGCTAATCGCCGCACCCACGGTCTGCAGCTTCTCCGCGTCCTCGTCAGGAATCTCGAGATCGAATTCCTCCTCGAACGCCATCACAAGCTCTACCGTATCCAGAGAATCTGCCCCAAGATCCTCAATGAAGGATGCGTTGGGGGTCACGCTATTGACGTCCACCTGCAGACGGTCAGCGATGATCTCCTTCACTTTCGCTTCAAGGTTGTCGACATCCGCCATAGTAGGCCTCCTGTGCTCTATAGGTTTATCTGTTCGAGTTTCTCAGCTATGTATGCATGCCCCCGTCGACCGGGATGACCTGACCGGTCACATAATCGGAGGCGGGTGATGCCAGGAATACGACGACACTGGCGATATCCTCTGGCCAGCCCACCTTCCCAAGGGGTATTTGTTTCAAGAATTCCTGCTTCGTCTCCGCCGATAATCCGTGTGTCATATCGGTCTCAATGTAGCCGGGAGCGACCGCATTGACTCGGATGCCTCGCCCGGCCAGCTCCTTGGCTACGGACTTTGTCAATCCAATAACTCCCGCCTTCGAAGCGGCGTAATTCGCCTGACCGGCATTGCCCGTTATCCCAACCACCGAGGCAATGTTGATTATCTTGCCAAACCGCGCGCGCATCATCACCTTGGCGGCTGCCCGTGTGCACAGGAACGCTCCTTTGAGGTTCACATCGAGAACTCGATCCCAATCCGCCTCGCTCATTCGGAGGAGCAGGCCGTCCCGAGTGATTCCAGCATTGTTGACAAGAATGTGCAGACCGCCCAGTTCAGACGAGATGCGGTTGACGAACGCCTCGATTCCCTTGCTATCCGTGACATCAAGTGGGTTAGCAAGTGACTTGATCCCGAAAGCCTGTGTAAGCTCAGCGGCTACGGCTTGGACAGCTTCCCCCTCAATGTCGGAAATGGCGACAGCAGCGCCCTGCTCCGCCAAAGCGTGGGCGATGGCGCGTCCGATGCCCCGAGCCGCTCCTGTCACCCAAGCGACCTTGCCTTCCAAAACGCCCATCATGGGCTGGTTCTCACTTCCTCGGTGGCTATCGCCTCCAAGTCACGCAGGGTCCCCACGCAGACCGCCCGGGCACCTTTCACCGTCCGCTTGAGCAGTCCAGCGAGCACATTGCCCGCTCCGATTTCGTACCACTGTGCGTTTGGCTCGGCTGCCAAATGTTCCAAGGTCTCGACCCACCGAACCGGAGACAGGAGCTGTCTTGTGAGCAAGTCTCGAATCTCGCCGGGAGAACCAGGAGGCTGAGCGGTTACATTTGAGATCACAGGAATCCTGGGTTGTCGGATGTCGGCGGACTCCAAGGCAGTGGCCAGAGCCCTTGCGGCCGGCTCCATCAGCGGCGAGTGAAAAGCCCCGGAGACGGGAAGAAGCTGTGCCAATCGCGCCCCTTGAGCTTTCGCAATCTCAACGGCTTTCGTGACCGCTGAGACGCTGCCCGAAATGGCGATTTGACCTGAAGAATTGAAGTTTGCCGGGACGACGATCCCCTCTGCTGACGCTTGCTTGCAGACGGTCTCGACCGTCTCCTTGTCAAGGCCGACAATCGCGGCCATGGTGCCCGGATTCTGCTCGCCCGCGCTCTGCATGCTCTCGGCGCGCACTCTCACAAGCCTCAAACCCGTCTCGAAAGTGAAGGCGCCTGTGATACTGAGAGCCGAATACTCGCCAAGGCTGTGGCCGGCTGCCGCGTCCGGCCTCATCCCGCGCTCTGCGAGTAATTCAGCGATGGCACAAGAGTGAACATAGAGAGCCGGTTGAGTCGCGCGGGTCTCCTTGAGCTCGTTCTCCGGTCCGTGAAAGCAGACCCGAGCGAGGTCGAATCCCAGGATCTCCGCAGCTTTGTCGTACAGCTCTCGTACACGCGGGAAGGCCTCGGCAAGATCCTTGCCCATGCCAACAACTTGTGAACCCTGTCCGGGAAAAAGGAAGATTCGCTTCATGCGTCTCCCAGAGGATCAGAAGCGAATAACCGCGCTGCCCCAAGTGAATCCTCCGCCGAAGACGACGGGCAGAGCCGTCTGCCCCGGTTTCAGTTGACCGGTGCGTCGGGCCTCGTCAATAGCCAAAGGAACAGACGCGGACGATGTGTTGCCATATTTGTGGATATTTACGAAGACTCGTTCGCGAGGAATCTGCAGGCGCTCGGCCGTTGCCTCCATGATACGGATATTGGCTTGATGAGGAATGAGCCAGTCAATGTCATCCACATCTAGGTGGGCGAGCTCGAGCGCCGTCCTCGAAGCACGATACATTGTGCGCACGGCATGCTTGTAGACTTCGTTCCCTGACATTCGCAGGTAGTGTTCTCCCCTGCGGATGGATTCCTCTGTCAAGAACCTGCCGTTGCCGCCGCTCTCACAGTAAAGGAGCAGCGCAAGATCTCCGTCGGAGCCAATGTGGACGGAAAGAACTCCCCGGTCATTATCGGATGCCTCGACGACCGCCGCCGCGGCGGCGTCTCCGAAGAGCACGCAGGTGCTGCGGTCTGTATAGTCCGTGATTGGCGTGAGGAATTCGGCTCCCATAACGAGCGCTTTGCGAACCTTCCCTGCCGCAATCAGAGCGTCCGCGTGGAACAGGCTATAGAGCCATCCGGAACAGGTAGCCGAGATATCCAGAGCGAAGGCTTTCTTTGCCTTCAGCTCAGACTGGATGAAGATTGAGGTGGCCGGAAATCGGTAATCGCCGCTAATGGTTCCGAGCAGAATCGCGTCAAGTTCGTCCGGCTCTACCTGCGCATCCTCAAGGGCCAGTCGGGCAGCTTTCACGCAATAGTCCGTCATGCGCTCACCTCGGCGGACCATGCGCCGTTCTTTGATTCCCGAGCGTGTAGTAATCCACTCATCCGAGGTGTCGACGATCTTCTCGAGGTCAAAGTTCGTCATCACCTGATCCGGTACGGCGCTGCCGGTGCCAATGATTCGGCTACGGGGAACAACTTCTCCCGACAAGCTGACTCTCCTCAGTCCAATTCGCGACTATGACGGTCGCGCCATTCCTGAAAACCATGAAGGCGGGCAATACCACGACTGAACAGTCCTGCCTGATATTGTTCAATTCCATCTTCAATGGCCTTGGGGATTTTACGCTCGACCATCACGACGGCCTCCCGAATCGCGTTCTTGATAGCTCGGGCCGATGACCGGCCGTGGCAGATAATGGAGATCCCGTTCAGACCCAGAAGAGGCACACCTCCACGCTCCGCGTAATCGAAATCCTTCTGAAAACCCTGCAGAACCTGCCGCAATCCTTCGCCCTGAGCCTCGAGATCGAGTGTGCCTTGAAAGCGCGCAAGAAGGAGTTCGTAAATCGTCTCGGCGAATTTCAGAAGAATGTTACCGACAAACCCATCGGTGACAATGACATCCGCCACTCCTTTGAAGATGTCCCGTCCCTCGACATTGCCCACGAAATTCAAGCCACTGCGCTCGAGGAGGTAATGCGTAGAGACAGCTAATCGGTTGCCCTTGGTTGTCTCTTCGCCGACATTCAGAAGCCCCACGCGCGGTTGCTTGCGATCGAAGAAGTGTTCGACAAAAACCGCCCCCATCGTCGCGAACTGGAGCATGTGATGAGGCTTGCAATCCATGTTCGCGCCCACATCAAGCACCAATGCCAAACCCTTCTCTGTGGGGAAGTACGAGCCGATGGTCGGGCGTCGCACGCCTTCGATTCGACCGAGCATCATCGTGCTCGCAGCGACTTGGACCCCCGTGTGCCCCGCCGAGACGATCGCCGCCACCTCGCCATTCTTATGGAGCGCAATCGCCTGGATTAGGGAACTATCCTCTTTCTCCTTGAGGGCCCAGATAGGCCTATCCGTCATCTTGATGACCGTGGAAGCGGGGACTATGGAGATGCGATCTGCGTAACCATCGTAATGCGAAAGCTCAGCCTTGAGAGATTTCTCTTCCCCTACAAGATACACCTGGAGATCATTTCTGAGCTCGCGGACAGCATCCACAGCACCGCGCACAGTGGACTGCGGAGCGAAATCCCCTCCCATCGCATCCAGGGCAACCTTCATCGCGTCTTGCTCCCAAAGAGCGTAGCTTGAGGCGCTACGCTTTTGGCTGATACACGAACCTCTGGTTGTAATACCCGCATTTCGGGCACGCCCGGTGAGGCTGCTTCACTGAACCGCAGTTGGGACATTTCGCCAGCGTTGGTGCGGCAAGTCGCTGGTGCGCTCGCCGACGGTTACGGCGTCCTTTTCCTGTTCGTCTCTTAGGTACTGCCATGGCAAACTCGATTCATCGACATAGATATGGTTTTTCGTTCGTAAATGGCCAAGGTCACCGACACATCAAGGGCCGATCCTTCAAGATGAACAATCGCACAGGCCTTCATTCAAGTCCTGTCCACAGTTGGGGCATAATCCCCTACAGTCTTCCCGGCACAGAGACTTCAGCGGCAAGCTGAGCATCAGGGCATCGCGGAGGTCAGCGGCCAGGTCGATCTCCTGGGCATCAGCCGGGATGTATTGAATCTCGTCTTCCTCGGACTCCCTTGCATCTGAGCTCTTACCAAGCACAAAAAGCAGTTTTCCATCGGCATCAAGCGCGAATTCGTAGTCGGCAAGACACCGGTCACAGACCCGATGGACCCGTGTGCTCGTGTGGTAGTCCAAGTGAAGGTATGGATCATGCCGATCCAACTCGATCCGGACCTCAATCGGTTCCGAGAACTGGGCTATATTTAGATCGATGTCGCCAGGTTCAATCACTTCCGAGACGAGGTGGTGCCCCTGCGAATAGGCCGGCAGAAAGAGTGTCATAAATGGGACAAATCCTAAAACCTTAAATTTAACAACAATGAACCAAAGAATCAAGTCTTTTCTGCTTCCTCCCCCTCTGCCTCCCCGCCTCTTCCCTCTCCCTTCTCTGCGGCCTTTTCTTGCTCAGTCACGAAGTTTAATTTCAAATTGCTGATTGTTCTCTCCAGATACCGATCTTCATCCTCCTTCAGATTTCCATGCGTTCGCGCCTTGATCATATCCAACATATCAATGCTGAACGACACGGCTTCCAGTTCCACCTTGCACTGCCCATCGGGGCCGGGCAACTTCCCCAGACCGACCAGCGCGGCCGTCTCGAAGCTATGCAACAGATGAAGAAAGAGGAACGACTCCCGTGTTTCAGCATCCAATTTCCCCGCTTCCATTGCAGTCTCCTCCTTTTCAACCCCGAGGCCCAACTCCGTCCAATATGCGCCGCGCGGCATCGAAGTATGCCGCGCGCTCACCTTCTTCCTCAGAATTCGTACACAGAGAGGGCTAACTCACGAACTGGCCGTTTCCTCTCCCAAAAGACACCCTGAGCCTACAGGAGCGAGTCTCATGTCTTTCGGTCTTGACCCCTCTCCTGCTGGCCTTGGCTTTTCTCCTCGCCTTGATCCTTCTGTTGCTTTTCAAGGTCGCGGATCTGGTCACGGATCTTCGCGGCCTCCTCGTAGGCCTCGATCTCAACAGCTTCCTTCAACTTCTGATTCAGGTAGGAAATGAGCTCAATGTTGGATCGGTTCACCGGTTCACCAGTGATTCCCGCTCCAGACATGACTTCCGGTGCCACGGAAATCGGAGCCTTCATTTTCAGTGCAAGGGCGATGGCATCGGAGGGACGCGCATCGATCGTCTTGCTCTCGCCTTTCACGTTCTTCAAGTGGACAACAGCATAGAACGTGTTGTCGCGCAGTTCCGTCACCTCCGTTCCGAGGATTCGGATTTCTCCGGCTCCCAGAATCGCACTGAACAGGTCGTAAGTGAGCGGCCGAGAGTACTCGAGCCCCTGGAGAAGCAGAGAAATGGACTGGGCTTCAGCCGCACCGATGAAAATCGGCAACCAGCGGTCACCGCTCTTCTCTTTCAGAATCACGACATAACCTTGGTATGGCGGGCAGACCGAGATCCCAACCACATCCACAGCTATCACGATGCTTCTCCTATCGTCGCAGGCCTCAGAAGAATGCCACAACGCTTCCCGCAGAGCCCTTTCGGCGCACACCCGGACTCCACTGCTATCTTAATATACAAATTCAAATTGCAAGGGTCAAGCGGGCTGGGTAATCTCGCGAAAGCCCTATCTGCCCGCCGATCCCAGCCACTCAAGAATCAAGCCGCCCAGAGCTGGTTCGGTCCGGAACATGAAGTTCCCATGTCCCGCTTTCTCATAGAGTTGTTTCTTCACCTGACCTTGGGCCACGGTGGCGAGCTTCTCCACAGAGTCACTGGAGTAGTCATCGTCTCGTGCCGCGACCAGAAGCGCAGGTCGCTTCCCGTAGGCTTTCATCGCATCTACAGTCGTTATTCCCCGGTAATCAAGCCCCGGCGACAAGAGCACGATGCTCCGGACCTCAGCGTCGATCGCGGCGTACTTCACAGCCAGATTTGCCCCGATGCTTGCCCCGATCAACGAGATTCGACCCCCATCCACGCTCTCTTGCATGCGCAACCACGCCACGGCAGCCCGGACATCTTCCACCATTCCCGCAAAATCGGCATTGGAGAATTTTCTGGGATCAAGAACGCGGCCGAGTCGCCGCACACTCTGACCGTGCCCGCGCAGATCGATCGCCAGCACTGCGAATCCGGCTTCGGCTGCTCTTCGCGCAAAGTCGTCCCAAACCGTGCGCTTGTTCATGAGCATGTGTAGGAGGACCAGTCCCGGTGACTTCTCTTGGCCATCCGGGACGTAGAGCGTTCCGTAGATGGTCACGCTGTCCCGCGTTGTGAAAGTGACCTCCCGCGTCGCACCGGTGAGACACCCGGCGGTCACAAAGATCAACGCGCAAGCGAAGATCGTTAAACGGGTTGTCATGTCCTCTCCTTCTCTGCCTACTTCCGCAGATCACTCTTCACTATCTTACCCCCCGGAGCCTTGGGAAGTTCCTTGTAGAAGCGGACGAGTTTCGGGCACTTGTAAACCGCCATCCGCTCTCGACAGTACTCGAGGATATCTCCGGAGCTGAAATCGACACCATCTTTCAGCACGATACACGCCTTTATCTCCTGGCCCACCACAGGGTCCGAAACCCCCACGACGGCAACCTCCCGGACTTGGGTCAACCGCTCCAGGATTTCCTCGATCTCCCGAGCGTATATCTTGAATCCACCTTTTAGAATCATGTCGTCTTTGCGATCGACCAGGTAGAGATTCCCGTCGATATCAATCCTTCCCAAATCGCCGGTATGGAACCAGCCCCCGCGCATCGCTTGGTCGGTCAGATCCGCCTGCCCTTGGTAGCCTTGCATTAGCGTTTCACCGCGAATCAAGACCTCTCCGACTTCATCAACAGGCAACTCACGGTCGTCCTCACCCGCAATTCTCAGGTCCATCCCTCGGACGGGCCGACCGACGGCACCGTTGTATCCCGTATCCGCCGTGGTGTTGAGGCAAACCATCGAGCTCGTTTCAGAAAGACCATAACCCTCCATGATCGTACGACCGCAGTGCTTCTCGAATTTGGCTGCAAGTTCCTGAGACAACTTCGAGCCTCCGGAGAGACAGTAGCGCACCGATTCGGTTCTGTACTCCTGCGCAGAAGGATCATCAGCCATCAGGCTGTACATGGTCGGCACACCAAGGAAGTAAGTGATCCGTTCCTCCTGGAGAGCCTGCAAGACATCCCTGGGTTGAAAACGAGAGTGAATCACGAGCTGTGCGCCACTGGCAAACGCGAGATTCATCAGCATGCCCTGACCCAACGCATGATAGAACGGCATGACAGCCAGAAACCGATCCTTGGGAGAGATCCGGAGCAGATTGCGGATTTCCGCTGCATGATGGGCCAAATTGTGGTGAGTCAGCTTCGCGCCCTTGGCTTGTCCGGTGACGCCTGCGGTATAGAGAA
>CAZJAD010000018.1:9183-15035 GCA_964543855.1 uncultured Alphaproteobacteria bacterium | reverse complement strand
ACCCGGTCCAGACTTCGATACTGGACCGCTTCCATCACATGATTCGTCGAAACCTCAGCATTTGCCTCCAGGTCAGCAATCGTCCGAGCAACTTTTCGAATCCGATGATAGGCTCGAGCCGAGAAGCCCATTTTCGTAATCGCTTGCTGGAGGAGTTTCATGCATTCGTCCGACAATGGAACAAACTTTTCCAGTTCGCGATTGGTCATCTGTGCATTACAGAACAGCCCTTTGCGCGACCCCTCGAAGCGCTTGCGCTGCAGACGCCGTGCCAGCGAAACGCGCTGCCGCACCTCCCGCGAACTCTCTCCAGCCTCCTTCGATGAGAGTTCCTTCCAAGGAACGCGCGGGACTTCCACATGAATGTCTATCCGATCCAACAGCGGGCCTGAGACACGCGAAAGGTAACGCGCGATTTGTTCAGGTGTGCAGCGACACTCTCGCAGGGGATCCGTGTGATAACCGCAAGGACAAGGATTCATGGCGGCTGCGAGCATGAAATCCGCAGGGTAACTCAGAGAAATGGCCGCGCGAGAGATTGTCACAACGCCGTCTTCCATCGGCTGGCGCAGGACTTCCAGGACATTCTTCCGGAATTCAGGCAGCTCATCGAGGAAAAGAACGCCATTGTGAGCCAGACTTACTTCGCCGGGTCTCGGAACAGCTCCGCCTCCGATGAGCCCGGCATCCGAGACCGTGTGATGGGGACTCCGAAACGGCCGACAGGCAACCAGCGCGCGTCCGGGCCGCAGAAGCCCTGCAACGGAATGAACCTGCGTTGTCTGCAAAGCCTCCTCGAGAGTCATGTCGGGCAAAATCGTGGGCAACCGCTTGGCGGCCATCGTTTTGCCGGCGCCCGGTGGCCCCACAAGCAGAATGTTGTGCCCACCAGCGGCCGCGACCTCAAGGGCTCGCTTGGCAGCAGCTTGCCCGCGAACCTCAGAGAAGTCGCCGATGCTTTCTCGCGCCTCCAAAAAGAGGCCCTCGCGGTTCACCACAAAAGGCTCAACCTGATCCGTCCCCGTCAGAAAGTCGATCGTATCCCGCAAAGACTCCATGGGATAGATGTCGATTCCCTCCACGAGAGCCGCTTCGCTGGCATTCTCCTCGGGGACAATTAAAGCCTCCAATCCTTCGCGTTTAGCGGCGTTGGCGATGGACAGCACGCCTCTGACCGGCCGCACTTTTCCATCGAGCGCGAGTTCACCCAGGATTCCGATACGGTCGAGACGATCGAGCTGGAGTTGCCCCGAGGCCGCGAGGATGCTCACGGCCATCGGAAGGTCGAAGGCGCTTCCTTCCTTGCGGATATCGGCGGGAGCGAGATTGATGGTGATACGCCGCTGCGGGAAAAGGAACCCGGAATTCTTGACCGCGGCCGAAACCCGATCGCGCGACTCCTTCACGGCGGAGTCCGGCAAACCGACCACCGTGAAAACATAGAGCCCGGCCTCGAGGTGTGCCTCCACCCTCACAAGATAGGCATCAATGCCCAGAACTGCAGCCGCTGTCACTTCCGAAAACATACGTCCTTAGCAAGTCGAATCGATATTACAGCTCATGCTTGGAGCGGTCGGTCGTAAATACGATAGGTTTTGTAAGGTTTGGCCCCGACCATCGTGAGGGCGTCATTGGTGAGTCTGTTGTCTTCCAGAATCCACGAAAGCTCGCCCCATTTGTAGCCTTTTTTCCGACCCTTTTCATAGGTACGCCAATAGAAAATAACATCAACGCCGCGGCGCCGATATTCGGGAATCACTCCCATCGTCAAGACGCGCAAACCATCAATCCGCTTCTTGTAATAGAGGAATTTGAGCAGCCCGAAAGGAAAAAGACGCCCATTCATCTTCGCCAGCACCTGATTGATATCCGGCAGCGCCATGCTGAAACCCACGGGTTTGCCATCGCTGTTTTCCGCAATCCAGACAAGGTCAGGATCCACAATCGGTTTCATGTCCTTGGCCGTTTTGCGGAATTCGGCATCCGTCATCGGGACAAAACCCCAGTTCCTCTCCCAAGCCTCGTTGTAGATGTCGCGGACACGCCGAACATCTCCCCAGAAGTCCTTCATATTCAGACGGCGGACTTTCAGTCGCGTCCGCTTCTCCAGCACCGGCCCCATACGGCTTAGTCTTTCCGAGAGATCAGGTTCTGTCATAAGGTAGCCCAGCAGGTCCTTCGCCTTGTGGAAACCGGCTTCTTCAAGCAGGCGCAGGTAGTACGGCGGATTATAGGGCATCATCACGGCAGGTGGCCTGTCAAAACCATCGCACAGCAGGGCACACTCTTCATTCGTCGAGAAATTCATGGGGCCGCGCAGGAGTGTCAAGCCACGCGCTTTCACGAAATCGCCCGCCGCCTGAAACAGGGCGCGGGCAACTTGCACATCATCCACCGATTCGAAAAAGCCGAAAAAGCCGACGGTGTCCTCGTGGAATTCGTTGTGGGCGCGGTTTACAATCGCAGCGATTCGCCCGACCACATGACCATCCCGTCGTGCGAGGAAAGGCTGCACCTCCCCATGTTCATAGAATGGATGTTTCGCTTGATTGAAGAGGAGTCGCTGCTCAACGACGAGAGGCGGGACCCAATTGGGATCGCCGTTGTAGATCCGCCAAGGAAAGAGGACGAATTCTCTAAGTGCTCGCCTGCTCTGAACGGATTCGACCTGTACGGACACTCTGCGGCTCCTCTACGAGATGGAAGACGCGGGCCAGCTTCTCGAGCTTCTCCAGGGCGAAATCGAGCTGTTCGACAGTGTGCGTGGACATTACAGAGAAGCGGATGAGACTTTGACCAGGCTGCACTGCCGGCGGCACCACCGGATTGACGAAAATCCCTTCGTCCTGCAACCAGTGGCAAACCTCGAAAGCCTTGATTTCATCTCCGATCAGGACAGGGATAATGGGCGTTTCGGAACGAAGCGTATTGTAGCCGATGGACTTCAAACCTTCGCGCAGATAGTCCGCGTTGCGCCAGAGGAGCTTCCGCCTCTCCGGTTCACGCACGATGATTTTCAAGGCAGCAATCACCGCGCCCACGGAGGCAGGAGGGGGACTCGCCGAGAAGATGAGCGCGCGGCTGTGGTGCTTCAGGTAGTGAATCACATCCTCGGAAGCCGCCACAAACCCACCTATCGAGGCCAGAGACTTGGAGAATGTCCCCATCACCATCTCCACATCGCCGTTCAATCCGAAGTGATTGGCGGTGCCATCCCCGTGCGGACCCAGCACACCGATGGAGTGCGCATCATCCAGAAAGATGTCGGCTTCATACTCCCGGCAAACCTCAACAATCTGCGGCAGTTTGCAGATATCCCCGTCCATGGAGAAGATGCCTTCCGTCACGACAAGCTTGCTCTTCGCGCCAAAATTCTTCAGGACGCGAGCGAGGTCCGCCGGATCGTTGTGACGAAATTTGACCATCTTACCGAAGGCCAACCGTGCGCCGTCGATGATCGAAGCGTGATCCAGCGAATCGGTGACAACCACCCCATTGCGTCCAACCAAGGTCGCAATGACTCCTTGATTGACCTGGAAGCCGGTCGAGTAGAGCAACACGGCTTCCTTGTCCATGAATTCCGCCAGCTTCTCTTCGCACTCGAGGTGAATCCGCAAGGTTCCATTCAAGAACCTCGATCCTGCACACCCGGTCCCATACCGATTGATGGCGTCAATGGCCGCCTGCTTCACCTCGGGATGATTCGTCAGACCAAGGTAGTTGTTCGACCCGAGCATGAGGACCTTCTTGCCGTGTATCTCGACAACGGTGTCCTGGTCCGATTCTATCGGTCGGAAGTAGGGGTAGATGCCTGCCGCCATAACCTCCCGGGCAGTCTGGAATTTTCGTACCTTTTCGATAAGTCGCAAAGGCGGATCCCTTTGAACTCTGCTTACCAACGCTTCTGAAACAGGTCGGAGAGAAACGGGAGATTGTAGGTCTTGCCTCGCAACACCATGTAGATGCCGATAAGTGCCAGGCAGAAGCACACAAAAATAACGGCATCCCAAATGATGCGAAGACGGAGCAGCACGGCCAGGACTTCGACGAGAAAAAGTGCAAAGCCCAAGCGTGCATGGCTCGCGACAAAGGAACTGCGCTGCCGCTGCATAAGAGGAATCAGGCACAGAATCGGGATGTAGGCCATCACAGAGAGGATCTTCTCGTCCTCGCCGATCTCTTCATCCGGCCGATCGGAGAAAGCGTCTTTGTCTGGTTCAGCCATGGGTCTGATCAAGAGAACTGAAGTGCGTTGAACAGAATCGTACCCCCGGCGGGACTCGAACCCACGCACCTGGCTCCGGAGGCCAGTGCTCTATCCACCTGAGCTACGGGGGCAAATCGGATAGCCCGCTTGAGCACCTTATGATAAATATAAAGAAACATATATGAAAACGCAACAACAATCTGGCATGAATGACGAAAGCCGCGTCCACGGCCTGAGGCAATGAGTGAAACGCCCTGTGTTAGCCTTCGTTCCAAATGTTATAGCGCGATGTGACCGACAGGATTCGAGAGATGTAAGTAACTTAACAACATTAGTTTACACGACGGTTTTATGATGAAAGCCGGTTGGGCGTTGGGCTCTTGACGCTTCTCACCGCATCCGTCGCGTGGTCTATTCCTCTACGCCCCGATTACTCCGAACACAGCCCTATGTTGAGAACTCCTCAACTTGCTCCACGAGTCTCGGGAGAGCCCCCTCGTAGATCTCCTCCATCTCATCCACAGAAAGAATCACCCAGTCATTGATCACGAGGGAATCGGTACCCACGCGACCCAGCATCTGGACCGGGACACCGTGCATCGTGCACACTGACCGGAAATCTCCCCAGAGACTGCCTTTCACCGAGACAACGACACATGGAGCGCTCTCGGCAAACAACACCTCCAACGGCCGTGCCTGCCAGGGAAAGGTCAACAGAGCGCCCTGGTGGTTGGCCATGCACGCTTCCGCCAAGCAGACAGCCAAACCTCCATCCGAAATGTCATGTGCCGAACATACAAGACGATTCCGAGCGAGGTAGGCCAAGAGGTTCAACATCGCCTTGTGCCGCTCGAAGTCAACAGAGGGCGGTGTTCCGGCAACGAGGCCATGAATGACCTGCAAGTACTCGCTGCCGCCCAGGTCAGGCTCGAGGGTTCCCAACAGGGCGACAAAACCTCCCTCCTCAGGGAATCCGGACGGCAAGGCATTGGCGAGGTCGTCAATGAGACCGACCATGCCGATCACGGGAGTCGGGATCACCGCCTCGCCGTACGACTCGTTATAGAAAGAGACATTGCCGCCAGTAACCGGAATACCCAGAGCCCGACAGGCTTCCCCCATTCCGGCAACGGCTTCGTGAAAGAAGTAATAAACCTCCTCGTCGAGAGGATTTCCGAAGTTGAGGCAATTCGTCAGACCGAGAGGCTCTGCGCCAGCGCACGCGACATTGCGCGCCGCTTCGCACACCGCCAGTGCAGCTCCCCGCCGCGGACTGAGCGATGTAAGACGCCCGTTGCCGTCTGTGGCCAGAGCGAGCGCCTTCTTTGTTCCGGGCACACGAACCACGGCTGCATCCGAAAAACCGGGTCCCACAATCGTACCCGCCCCAATCGTGTGGTCATATTGCTCGAACACCCAGCGCTTGGAGGCGATATTCGGCGAAGCCAGCAGTCGCCTCAGCACATCCGTGTAATCCACGGGCTCCGGCAAATGAGCGGGGTCGAACCGCTCGTTGGCTTCCAGCTCAAACGGCTTCCGGTAGGGGCGGCGATACTGTGGTGCCCCGCCTCCCAAAACAAGACTTGCCGCGGGCATATCAGCGGCAACTCGCCCGTTTTCCTTGACGACAAAACGGTCACCCTCG
>CAZJAD010000018.1:0-9083 GCA_964543855.1 uncultured Alphaproteobacteria bacterium | reverse complement strand
GGGCATATCAGCGGCAACTCGCCCGTTTTCCTTGACGACAAAACGGTCACCCTCGACGACTACCCCTATCGGTTCAGCATGCAGATCCCATTTGTCAAAAATCCGCTTGGCAACTTCTTCTTTGCCTTTCTCAAGGATGACTAACATACGCTCCTGCGATTCCGACAGGCAAATCTCGTAGGGGATCATCCCCGGTTCACGCTGAGGCACCTTGGCCACATCAATTTCAATCCCTGCCTTGCCCCGAGCGGCCGTCTCCGAACAGGAGCAGGCAATACCCGCACCGCCCATGTCCTGGATGCCAACCAAAGCGCCCGATTCGACAAGTTCCAAGGTTGCTTCCAGCAGGAGTTTCTCTTTGAAGGGATCGGCAATCTGTACCGATGGTCTACGCTCCTCGGAGTGCTCGGAGAGCTCTTCGGAAGCGAAAGTCACTCCATGAATACCGTCGCGGCCAGTTGACGAACCCACGACGAAGACCGGATTCCCTGCACCCTTGGCAGCGGCGCGGGCAATCCGATTCACAGGCACAATGCCAACGGCCATGGCATTGACGAGCGGATTGCCGCTGTAGCTGGGGTCAAAGTAAACCTCTCCGGCAACCGTTGGAACACCGAAGCAGTTTCCATAGTCGCCGATTCCCCGCACGACGCCGCGCAGAAGAGCGCGCTGATGCGGATCAGAAAGCGGTCCGAAACGCAGGGAGTTCAATGCCGCGACCGGTCGCGCTCCCATCGTGAAGATGTCACGCAGGATGCCACCGACTCCCGTCGCTGCTCCTTGGTAAGGCTCAATGGCCGACGGATGATTGTGGCTTTCGATCTTGAAGCAGACCGCCAATCCATCGCCGATATCAACCAACCCGGCGTTCTCCTCACCGGCTGCCACGAGCAGGCGTCCACCGCGGCGAGGCAGCGTCTTGAGCTCGAGTATCGAACTTTTGTAGGAGCAATGCTCCGACCACATCACAGAATAGAGTCCGAGCTCCGTGAAGGTCGGAGTGCGTTTCAGAAGGTCACAGATTTGTTCGTACTCTTCGGTTGTCAGCCCGTGTTCATGGGCGAGTTCCAAAGTGACCGATCTTTCCTGCAATGTCTCTCCTCATGTGCGTCTGCTGCGAACCAGCACAAAGCGCAGGAAATTCACCCGCGCTTATCCACGGGCTCCTCGTCTCCCGAAGGTCTGTGCAGAAATTCAAAGATGTCATGTGCGAGTTTCGGTGAAATGCCCGGCACCTCTTCAATCTCTGCCACTTCAGCGCTCCGGAGTCGTGACATCGATCCGAGATGTTTCAGAAGCGCTGTGCGGCGAGCTGGCCCAACACCGGGTATTTCATTGAGAGTTGATTCGAGCGTTCTCTTCTTCCGCAGCAGTCGATGATAGGTGATCGCGAATCGGTGCGCTTCATCCCGAACCGCCTGAAGGAGCCTGAGTGCCGACGAGGTACGAGGTATATTCTGCGGCAGCGGATCGCCGGGCAAGAACACCTCTTCCAAACGCTTGGCGAGGCCAATAACCGGCTGCTCTGCAATCCCGACCGACTGCAGCGCCTCGCGAGCGGCCGAGAGTTGCCCTTTCCCACCATCCACCAGTACAAGGTCCGGGAGTTTATGTCCTTCTTTGATGATGCGTGAATAGCGTCGCTCAATCAACTCGCTCATAGATGCGAAATCGTCCTGTCCATCGACTCCCTTTATCGCGAAGCGCCTGTACTCGCCCTTGACCGGCCGTCCGTCCTGAAAAACGACGAGCGATCCCACCTTCTCTCGCCCCTGCAAAGTTGAAATGTCAAATGCCTCAATTCTTCGCGGTAGCTGGGTCAGGTGCAGCGCCTTCTGCAGTTCCAACAGCGAACCAGGAATTCTCTCTCGGCGAGCCTGGGCTCGTTTGTATTCGCCTAACAAGAGCTCGGCATTCCGATACGCCAGACGCAAGAGTCGTGCTTTCTCACCACGCTTCGGTCTGCGAACGTCTACCTTGCCGCCCCGCTTCTCCGACAACCAGCGGGCAAGGAGATCGGGTTCCGGGACATCTACGCCGACGAAGAGCTCCCGCGGGATGAGAGTCGAAACCGAGTAGTACTGCTCGATGAACTCCGATGCGATCTCTCCTTCTTCTCTACCCTTCAGCCGGCGCAGAATATAGTGGAGTCGGCCAATCATTCGGCCGTCCCGAACCTGAAAAACGAGAGCACATCCTTCGCTATCTTCGATGGCCAGAGCAACGACATCGAAATCAACCGGATGCGGACTGATGACCTTTTGCCGCAGCGTCAGACGCGCCAACACATTCAACTGGTCCCGCAGCCGAGCGGCTTCCTCGAATTTCAAATCCGCGGCGAGCCCCTCCATTTGCCGGTGCAGTGTCGCGACCACCTCGCTCCCGTGACCCTGCAGAACCTGAACATAGTCTCGGATGTGCCGGCTGTAGGTGGCTTCATCCTCGAGGCCAATGCACGGCGCGTTGCAGCGACCGATGTCATATTCAATGCACTTCTTGAACTTGCCCGTGGTGATAGCTGGCGGTGTCAGGGGCAGATTGCAGGTGCGAATCTTCAGTAGCCCCTTCAGAACATGAATCAACGGCTTGAGTTGGGCAAGATTCGAAAAGGGACCGAAGTAAAGCGAGCTGTCCTGCACAGGCTTGCGCGTCAGGAAAATGCGAGGAAACGGCTCGCGTGTCACGCGCAGGAACGGAAAGGATTTGTCATCCCTCAGCTCGATATTGTAGCGGGGCTTCTTCTCCCGGACGAGGTTGCTTTCCAGAATCAGCGCTTCCAGTTCGCTATCGGTGGGAATCACTTCCACATCAACAATGCGCGAAACGAGCGCGTCAAACTGATAACGGCCGTCGTGGCCTTGCTGAAAATACTGACGCACGCGCTGGCGAAGCGCACGCGCTTTCCCGATGTAAATCACCTTGCCCGCCTTATCGAGAAACAGGTACACTCCGGGCGAACGAGGCAGAGATTCCAGTTTTCCGCGCAGACGATTGCTCATCGAGGACTATATCTTTCGCAAGGCCTGATGCAAATCGTCGATGATATCTTTGGGATCTTCAATACCCACCGATATGCGAACGAGCTTCCGGTTGATGCGCGCGTCTTTCAGCTCCTCCGGAGAATAGGTCGAATGAGTCGTGGATGCTGGATGGCAAACCAGCGTGTCACAATCTCCGAGCGAGACGGCCAGCGTGCACAGCTCCAGAGCGTCCTGGAACCGGTAGATCTGGTCGGGGTCGGCTTTCAAATCGAAACTGACCATGCCGCCGAAATTGGCCATCTGCTTCTTGGCCAGCTCGTACTGTGGATGAATCGACAAGCCCGGATAGTAGACCTGCTCCACTTTCGGATGAAAACTCAGAAATTGCGCGACCCTCATCGCATTGGCCGAATGGCGATCCATGCGCACGGGCAGGGTTTTGAGTCCGCGCAACAGAAGCCACGCATTGAAAGGGCTGATTATCGCGCCCATGTCCACCATAATATCATCGTGGATCTGCTGAATAATCTCCTTGTTGGAGACAACAAGTCCCGCCACACAATCGCCGTGTCCGCTGATATACTTGGTGGCACTGTGAACGACGAGGTCAGCACCAAAGGTGAGCGGTTGTTGATAATAGGGAGTGGCAAAAGTATTGTCGACCGCCAGCGCCATGTTGTGGCGTCGGGCAATGGCCATACAACCTTCGATGTCGACGATATCCAAGGTGGGATTCGCCGGTGTCTCGACGAAAAGGAGTTTCGTATTCGGCTTCACAGCGGCTTCGATTTCATCGAGTTTGGTGCCGTCTACGAAAATCGTTTCGATGCCAAGACGCGGAAAGATGTGGGCAAAGAGTGCGTAAGTGCCTCCATACACGACTTTCGTGCACATGACGCTGTCTCCCGAATGGCAGAAGCCGAGCACGGTCGCCGTACTGGCAGCCATTCCCGAACCAAATGCCAGCGCCGCCTCCCCTTTCTCAAGAAAGGCCATCTCCCGCTGTAGAGCGTCGATTGTCGGATTGGAGAGCCGGGAGTAGATGTAGCCTTCCTCCTCGCCTGTGAAAAGCTTCTCGCCATGCTCGGCCGATCGAAATGCGAAGGTCGAGCTCTGGTAAATGGGCATCGAGACAGCCCCCGTATGCGGACAGACTCCTCCGGATCCATGAACTGCCAGAGTCGCAAAACCCCATTCTCGCTTAACCATTCCTGCTGTTCCTTTCTCGAAACTTGAAAAATCTACCGGCTTCCGCCGGACATATGTCTTGGGCGATGCCGCAAGGTGATCTCACTTGCGCTGCGCGATTTCCACGAGGATTCCCCCCAGTGCCTTCGGATGAAGAAATCCGACGCGAGCCCCTCCAGCCCCCTGACGCGCTTCCCGATCCACCAGCGGAAGACCACGCTTGTCAAGCTCGCGCAGAACTGTCTGACAGTCGTCGACTCGCAGGCTGATATGATGCAAGCCGTCGCCGCGACGGGCCAGAAACTTCGCGACAGGTGAATCCGCCGAAGTTGGAGACACGAGCTCAATGCGGGCACCACCAACCTCGAAGACAGCAACCTTAACCCTCTGACTCGGAACTTCTTCAACACCCATGAGCGGCAGAGAGAGCGCATCCCGCCAGAGCCGCACAGCTTCGTCGAAATTCGTCACGGCGATGGCGACATGGTCAATGCCGCGAAAAGAAAGACCTGGCTTTTTGGACATACCTACGGCTCACTCTTTGTCCACCCTGTTACCGGTGCCTTCGCGAATACTGCCCCTGGTTCGCGGGTACCATCTTCGAAAAACTCGTCACACATCTGCCAGAGCTCCGCCGGGGATGTCGCCGCCTCGACTGCCACAGGCAGATTGGCGCGGATGACCGCACCGAATCGCGTCGAGAATACTCGCGAGTCGGCGATGATGGCAATACCTCGATCTTTTCGATGGCGAATCAATCGGCCAAGCCCCTGACGCAGCCGCAGAATTGCCTCGGGAAGACTCAGCTCGTAGAAAGCATCTTTGCCTTCTTCGGCGAGCTTCTCGTGGCGCGCGGCAATCCAGGGTTCGGTGGGAACATCGAAGGGCAACCGCGCGAGAATGAGCAGCTCCAGCGCTTCTCCCACGACATCCACACCTTCCCAGAAGTTGGCCGCGCCGAGCAAAACGGCATCTCGACGCTCGCGAAACTCCTCCAGAAGCTCCGCGGGGGATCCATCCCGCTCCTGCACCAGGAGCGTGCGCCGCTCTACTTCCGCCACAGGGGCGAGCTTTGCCGCCAATCGACTCAACAGATCAAGCGATGTCGTCAACACGAAGGTTCCTCGGCGATATCTCTGGACAGCTCCCGTCACCAAATCCCCGATCGCATCGACCCAGCCCTCCGACGAGCCCCTCGGACTGGGGACATAGACGGGAATCAGAATGCGCATCTGCTCCGGCAAGTCAAATGGCGTGGCCAGGACTCGTTCCTGCAATCGCTCGGAAGGTAAATCGGCCAGGCCGAGACTCCGCTTGCAATGGTCAAAAGTACCATCGGCGGCCAAGGTTGCCGATGTCAACGCCGCTGTGTCCGCCACCGGCCAGAAGCTCTTCTGCAGGATCGCCCCGACAGAAATCGGACTCCCGTGCAGCGATGCTACGCGTCCTCGTCGTCCTTCATACGCTTCGACCCAGAAAACCCATTCGTCATTGGCAGCCTCAAGAACATTGGCCATCTTCTCTCCCACTTCCGTCGCGCTGTCGAGCGAGCTCCTTAGCTCAAGCAGAAGATCGCGCGGCGTTCTGCTCTCGCCATTCGGTTCCTGAAGCAGGCGAAGCAGTGTCTGCAATCCTCCCACGAGCTGATGCCACTCTGCAAGAAGATCCCGGCACGCTGCCACGACGATCTGATGAATCCTATCGTCATGGCGGAAGCGTAGTTTGGCGCTGCCGATCTGTTCCTCGGTCGGCAAGGCTGCACCCAGGCCATCAAAACAAGCCTGCACCGTTGCATAGAGATTGCGAATCCTATCGCGAAGCTCACTCAACTGAGCCACGGCCTCATCGCTCAATCGCCGCCCTCGACGTCCGAAGCTACCGCGCCGCGCCAGGAGCCCTCGTTCGGCTCGTTCTTCAAGCAACCTCGTCAGGCGACTGCGCAAGATGAGAGAATCGAGCGTGATACTCCAGGCACTGACAGCAGCCCGCTCCACATGGTGACCTTCGTCGATAACGAACTTCCTGAGTGGAGTTGGTTTTTGCAGGAAACGAGAGAGATCACTGAAGAGCAGAGCATGATTCACGAAAACGATCTGTCCTTTCGCCGCCCGATCCTGGGCGATTCGGTGGAAACACCCCTTAGCAGGTCCGCAATTAGAACCCGAACAACCGACGGCGTCACTGCAAACCTGTGCCCAGAGCCAAGGCGCCGCGCGAGGCTGAAAACCACCCATCTCGGTAATGTCACCTGTTGTCGTCGTAGCCGACCAGCGGACAAGCGGCATGAGGCGTTTTCGATCTTCATCCGATAGCCTCGTCCGCGCATCGCCGATGAGGTTCCGCAGGCGCCTTCGGCAGAGGTAGTTTTCTCGACCTTTGAGAACAGCGCTCCGGACTGGAATCCTCAGATCATCCACGACCGTCGGGATTTCCTTTCGGTGCAACTGCTCCTGGAGCGCTTTCGTGTGCGATGAGACGATCACCTGCCGCCCCTCTCGAGCAGCTTCCAAGGTCCAGAGGGCTGCCGGAACCAAGTAGGCGAGCGATTTTCCTGTCCCTGTGGGCGCTTCGCACAGGAGAATTCTGTTCTCCCGGAGAGCATCCTGTACTGCTTCGGCCATCTGGAGCTGGAGCGGTCGTGGCTCGTAGTTGCGCAGAGCCTTGGGCAAGCGTCCGTCCGGTCCGAAGACCTCTTCGGAAGTCGGCAGGCCCGTGAGATCGACTTCCTCCATATCAGCGCGCCGACTCGCGTGAGGCACAACATCACTCGGCGGTGCCAGCCCTTCGCTCATAGTGGCAAGGCGCGAGAAAAACTGGGCTGATCGGTCAAAGGTGCCTTCAATCAAGTATGTCAAGTCTCGGGTCACCTCTGCCCACACACGGTCTGGCAAGGAATCGACCATGCAGCACAGAACGCCACCGGCCACTCGAGCATCCTCCAGGGCACGGTGCGCCACGGTTCGCTCCACGCCGAAGCGTTCTGACAAGGCCGCAAGGCTGAAACGGGGCCACTCCGGCCAGAAGACGCGCGCAAGCTGCGCTGTGTCGAGGACTTCGTTTTGCACGAAACGAAAAGGATTCTCGCCGCGGCGATTGCGTGAGAATCGCTCGCTCTCGGCGAGCACGAACTCCAAGTCGAAGTTGACATTCTGCCCAACAATCGGAGCGCTTCCAACGAATTCCAGCAACTCACCGGCAATAGCCGAAAACTGAGGCTGTCCGCGCAGATCGTCGTCAGTCAATCCGGTCAGATCCGTAATAAACGGATCGAGAGGCTCTCCGGGATCCACGAGCTGTTCGAAGCGTGCTTCCTCCACCCCATCTCGGAAGCGCACCAACCCGACCTCGATGACTCGCTCGCGCTCCGCATCCAGTCCTGTGGTCTCCAGATCGAGGGCCACGAACTCGCGCAACCCGAGACCGGAGAGCCACTCGGGGAATCTTCCCCTGTTTCCTAACGCAGGCGATTTCATCGGTGTTCAGTCTCAGTCGGAGCCTTTCGCAAAGAAGTTGATATTCAGATGACGGGCGGCACCCACTTCGTCCAATCTCCTCACGGGAGTACGAATGGGAGCATCATGAAGTCGCTCGGGCGAGTCGTGGGACTCGCGGTCGATCTGAATCATCGCCTCGATGAATCGATCCAGCGTCTCCTTGGACTCCGTTTCGGTCGGTTCAATCATCAGCGCTTCAGGGACAATCAGAGGAAAATAGACTGTCGGAGGATGGAAACCGAAATCCAGAAGGCGCTTGGCAATGTCGAGCGTCTTCACGCCACGCTCTTTCTGTCGGTTGCCGGAGAAGACAACTTCGTGCATGCAGGGTTGCTTGTAAGGCAGCTCATAATGCTCCGAGAGCCGGACACGCAGGTAGTTCGCATTGATAATTGCGTTCTCCGAAACCGCGCGCAGTCCATCTCGACCCATCATCAGGATGTACGCCAGAGCCTTTGCCAAGACGGCGAAGTTCCCGTAGAAGCCGTGCACATGCCCGATGGAATCTGGCCGCTCCCAGTCCCAGAAATAGCTCGCGTCTCGCCGACCGAGAACAGGTTTGGGAAGGAACGGCTCCAAGTGTTGCTTGACCACCACGGGTCCGCTACCCGGCCCACCGCCTCCGTGCGGAGTCGAGAATGTCTTGTGCAGATTCAAGTGACACGCATCGAATCCCATCTCCCCCGGCCGAGTGATGCCCATCAGAGCATTCAGATTGGCCCCATCCATATAGACGAGGCCACCGGCTTGGTGCACTCGAGCCGTGATCTCGGAAATCCGGGACTCAAAAAGCCCCAGAGTGTTCGGATTGGTGATCATTAGAGCGGCGGTATCGGCATCCAGAGCTCTGTCCATTTCGCTCAGGTCGATGAGACCATCACGCCCCGAGGCAATCTGAACGACCTCATAGCCCGCCATCGTAATGGACGCCGGATTCGTGCCGTGAGCGCTGTCCGGGATAATCACCTTTCTCCGCGGCCTCTTCTCATTCTTCAGATGATAGGCACGGAACATGAGCAGCGCCGTCAGTTCCCCTTGTGCGCCGGCAGCCGGTTGCAGCGTCACCGCATCCATGCCCGTGATTTCGCAGAGCGCTTGCGAAAGGTCGTGCATGAGCTGCAACGCGCCCTGCACAGTCGAGGCAGGTTGCTTCGGATGAAGCGACGAGAATCCGGGGTGTGCTGCGATTTCGTCGTTTACCTTGGGGTTGTACTTCATCGTACAAGAACCGAGAGGATAGAAATCCTTGTCCACATGATGGTTCTGCGTGGAGAGGTTGATGTAATGCCTTACAACCTGATTCTCTGTTACCTCAGGCAACCGGAGAGGAGCTTTCCGCAGCAGATTCGGAGCAATCGATGCAGCGTCGTCCGGAACATCAATCGGAGGGGCGCGAAAGCCCCCTCGTCCCTTCTTGGAA
>CAZJAD010000017.1:9457-29155 GCA_964543855.1 uncultured Alphaproteobacteria bacterium | reverse complement strand
TGCGACCCGGACAATCCTCAGACGATTCAATTCACGGTGTACAAAGGTCAGTCCGGTGTGGTCGTGCGGTGGAGCCCCACTCCGGAGAGCCACAACTTGATCACATCGTATCCCAATCCCTTCAACAGCTCGACAATGCTGCAATTCTCGATTGTCAGAGATGGTGAGGCGACACTCGCTGTCTACGACCTTCTGGGCCGCGAAGTCGCGCGATTGCTCGATGGAGAGCGCTTGTCCGCGGGGCGTCATGAAGTGCGGTGGACGGGAGCGAATCCCAACGGGACGCCTTTGCCCACCGGCGTCTATTTCGCGAAACTGACTCTCAGGGATGAACACAGAAGTCACAGGCTCTATCTTGTGCGATAGGAACACGCAATGATCAAGCTGCGACACTATGGAAGATGGCTTCTGCGAGGCATCGGCGGAGCGTTCGCGATGAGCTGCCTTTTTCAAGCATGGGCGGCGCCGGCAAATTGGACGCTGAAGAACCTTGACGGGAGCCGTTACAGTCTTTCTGAGAACTTGGGCCAGGGGCCAATTCTTATCGTCTTCTGGGCGACATGGTGCCGTCCCTGCAAACAGGAGATGAGGGAATACAAATCGATCTTTGAGTCGTATCAAGAAAAGAACATCCAGGTGCTGGCTATTTCGGAAGATAATTCCAAGACCCAGAGTCGCGTCGCTCCATTCATCAAAGGGTCAGGCTACAACTTCACCGTACTTCTCGATCCGACAGGCGAAGTCTTGAAAAGCTACGGGGGAATATCCATACCGTATACGGTTGTACTCGATTCGGCTGGAAATGTTCAAAGAGCGTATCGGGGCAAAATCCGTCGAATAGATGACCTAAGCATGCTCCTTGACACACTTCTTGAGCAATCGCCGAGTGAATAGACCCCTTGTTTTCGCAATAGTCGGTCTCATTTGGCTGACGACAGGTCTCTCAGCCCGGGCGCAGGACCTTGGAATTACGGGCGCGAATCTGCTGCGACTCGATGAGGGGCGCGAAGTTGATCCTCAGAAGCTCGGCGATTTCCCGGACAACCGTACAGGTCGATCGTTCTTTGAGAATCAACTTCGATTGAACATTACCTATGGTGCACTGTGCCTCGGAGGACGCTTTCTCTATTTCCGTCCATCCGATGTGGATACGCGTTTCTTTGGCGTTGACAACGAAACCGGACTCGACAAGCGTTATCTGGAAGCGCATGTTCAACCTTTGGCTGTTCGAGTCGGCCATTTCGCCGAGGTCTTTGATCACGGCCTGGCCTTGAGTCTCTTCGAGGATCGTGAGATTTACTTCGACAGCGAGTTGGATGGTGTGCGCCTCTGTTTGGCGGAGGGTCCGATCGCATTCACGGCGTTGAAGGGACGGTCGACGGCGCGCCCCGGTTTCGTGGTCTTCGAAGAAGGAGTGACAGGCTTGCATGGGGAAGTCACGCCGATGGCCGGATGGAAGGTGGGTGGCAGCTTTGTCCACCTTGATTCGACCGACTACCCGGAGGCGGATCTTCCGGCTGTCAGCGGGCTGATGACGATGGGGCCTGTGCAGGTTTCTGGCGAGTTCGCTTGGAAGGAAACGGATGTGGGTTCGGAGTGCATCCACGGTCACGCCGCGTATCTTGCCATGACAGCGGACTATCAGGCATACACACTGCTCGTCAATTACAAGGACTATCGTTATCGCGGCTGGACTCCCTTTCAGAATCCTCCGCTTGTGAGCCGCGAAATCGGGCCAAGACTCCTGCAATACCGGGAGCCTCATGTCTTCTATCCGGAGGATGATGTAGGTTATCAGGTGGAACTGAGCGGCAGACCCGCCGATGAGCTCTATGCCGTCGTTCATTTCAATCATTCGAGCCACCATGCGTTGAACCAGAAGGGAATCGCCCGGCCGACTTTTCAGGAGCGCGATTTCCCGTACTGGGAATTCTTCTCAGCCATCGAGAATACATGGCCGTCGGACGCACGCCTGGAGTGTGAAGCGGGACTGAGTGAGGAAGCACAGGCGCACTTCTGGTTCAAGAAGTACTGGATGGCGGCGGATTTCGCCATGCCGTTCGGCGAAGCAGGCGAACTTCAATTTGGTGGAGAGATGCTCGTTGTGCGAGACAAACGGAAGGACGAGACTTTCACTGATGAACTCGTGGCGATTGGCTGGGATAACGGAGGGAATCTCTCGACGGAGCTGCGCCTCCAATTGACGGATGACGAAGCTCTGCGCAAACAAGAAGGCGATTTATGGCCCTCGGCGGAAGTGGGATACTACTTCGGGAAGGGCTGCCATCGTGTCATTGTCTTCTGGGGTCGCGAGCGCGGCGGGCTGCGATGTTCCAATGGATTCTGTCGCCGAGTGCAGCCGTTCGAAGGTTTTCGTTTCACTCTCGAAAGCTCGCTATGAACGATCTCCAGACACGCCAGGATCGCAGGCGACAACTTCCCTCGGTGGATGCCGTTCTTCAAAAGGCGCAGCTGAGTGCTCTGCGCGAGAGAGTGGCCCCGGAATTCCTCACGAAAGCCGCGCGTGTTGTTCTGGATCGGGAACGGAGGCGGGTTGAGGAAGGCAGACCCGCACACGACGCCCAGGCGCTCGCCGAAGAAACGGCAATGGAAGTTGATTTGTGGCTTGCCGAACAGTTGAATCCGGTAATCAACGGAACGGGAGTCATCCTTCACACGGGGCTGGGCCGTGCTCCTCTCTCCGCCGAAGCTCGGGAAGCCGTCAGTCGGGCTGCGGAGGGCTACTGTCGGCTCGAGATCGACCTGCGCACCGGTCGTAGAGGAGAGAGACAGGATCTCCTCCTCGACGATTTTCGACGGCTTCTGGGAGTCGAGGCTGGTTTGGTCGTCAATAACAATGCAGCGGGAGTCTTTCTGGTCCTGAGCGCGCTGGCGTCGCGACGCGAAGTAATTGTGTCACGAGGACAATTGATTGAGATTGGAGGGAGTTTCCGGCTTCCAGAAATCATGCAGCGTTCGGGAGCCAAGCTTGTCGAGGTCGGTACAACCAACAAGACCCGCTTGTCGGATTACGCGAACGCCATCAGTCCTCGAACGGCTTTGATTCTGCGCGCTTTTCCTTCCAACTACCGAATTGAGGGTTTCGCGCAATCAGTTCCCCTCGAGGATTTGGTGATGTTGGGTCGCGAACACGACATTCCCGTCGTCGATGATTTGGGTGGAGGGCTTGTCTGGTCTTGGGAACATCTGGGGCTTCCCGAGGAACCCACGGTGATGCAGAGCCTCCAGGCGGGTGTGGATCTTGTCCTTTTCTCTGGAGACAAAGCGCTCGGAGGCCCTCAGGCAGGCATCATTGTTGGCAAAGAGGAACTCATCGCCCGGCTCAGGCGACATCCGTTGTTGCGTGTGCTGCGGCCGGATAAGCTCCAGCTTGCCGCCTTGTCGGCGACTCTCAAACTCTACTTCGATCGTGACCGCCTGCCATCTCGATTGCCGACATTCGAGCGTCTTGCTGAATCCGTTGAGAGCCTGCGCGAGCGGGCCACGGAGATTCGAGACTCTATAGAAAATCTTACCAAGTGGGCAGACTTGGAGGTCGTGGAAAGCTCGGCACAAACGGGTTCCGGCACCTTGCCTGCCGAAGAGCTCGCCAGTATCGGGGTGGCTTGCCGTCCGCGCGGTCTGCGTGCCCATCTTTGGGCACGGCGCTTGCGACTGGGAACTCCGCCTGTTCTTGGGGTCGTGCGTGACGATCGTTTCGTTCTCGACTTCAGGACGATTTTCCCGGGCCAAACAGGTGCCTTGGTCACGGCCATTGAGCGTGCGCTAACCGGAGAAGGTGATGAGAAATAGCCTAAGACATGCGAGCTTCGCGATGATTCTGCTCTGCTTGATTTCAATGAAGTCCGCATGGGGCAGTGTCGTCGAGTGGATCACGATCGACGGTGCGATTGGACCGGTTTCGGCACAATACATCGACGAGGGAATAGCCCGTGCGGAAGAGATGGACGCGGAATGTCTCGTTATCGAGATGGATACGCCGGGCGGCTTGATGAAATCTATGCGCATGATCTGCAAGGATATTCTGGCAGCACAGGTTCCGGTGGTGGTGTATGTGTCTCCTTCCGGGTCAAGAGCTGGATCGGCAGGTGTCTTCATCACGCTCGTTGCGCACATCGCTGCCATGGCACCCAGCACGAACATCGGTGCGGCGCATCCGGTGGGACTAGGAGGAGAAGGCACGAGTGATACCTCCAAGGTGATGGAGCAGAAGGTCACAAACGATGCCGTCGCATTCGCACGAACGCTCGCCGAGAAACGAGGGCGCAACGCTGACTGGGCAGAGAAGGCGGTGCGCGAGAGCGCCTCGATTACCGAGACGGAGGCTCTGGAATTGGGCGTGATTGACTATATTGCTCCGGATCGAGACAGTCTCCTGGCGCTGATAGACGGTGATACAGTTGAGATTGACGGACGCGAAGTTGTGTTGGCAACGAGAGGGGCAAAAGTGAATGAAGTGCCCATGAATTGGAGGCTCCAGCTTCTGTCTTTCTTGGCCGATCCGAACATTGCTTATATCCTGCTTCTCTTGGGCATCTATGGTATCTTCTTTGAGCTGTACAATCCGGGTGCCATCCTGCCGGGCGTTGTGGGGGGTATTTGCCTTATCGTAGCCTTCTTCAGCCTGCAGCTTCTGCCCGTCAATCTGGCAGGGCTTCTGCTAATCATTCTGGCGTTGGTGATGTTTTTGCTCGAGATCAAGGTGGCAAGCTACGGTTTGTTGTCTATCGGAGGGGTCGTTTCTTTCTTGCTCGGTTCTCTTATGCTTTTTGATGTATCCATCCCGGGAGTGAAGGTGAGTCTCAGTGTGATTATACCAGCTACCATTTTCACCGCTCTGTTCTTCCTGTTCGCCGTCGGTATGGGCATCCGCGCCCAAAGGCGCAAGGTCACAACGGGGCGCGAGGGTCTCATTGGCGAGGTTGGAACCGTGGTTTCACCCCTGACGCCAGTGGGGACTGTCCTGCTCCATGGTGAGCTGTGGAAGGCCGTAGCATCAACTCCAGTCGAGAAAGATCAAGAGGTTCGCGTGATCGCGGTTGACCGCATGCGATTAACGGTTGAACCCATCTAAGACCGCCCAGCGGGCGGGACTGTCGAAAAAAGGAGAGGTGATTCCATGCCTGCTTTAGCATTTGTCATCGTCGTTCTCATTCTGCTATTGATTTCAGCCATCCGCATTCTGAATGAGTACGAACGAGGAGTAATTTTTCGCTTGGGACGTCTTATCGGAGCGAAGGGTCCGGGGCTTGTTCTCCTGATTCCGATCGTGGACCGCATGCAGAGGGTCAGCTTGCGTACCATTGTCCTGGATGTACCTCCGCAAGACGTGATCACCCGGGATAACGTATCTGTACAGGTCAACGCCGTCATCTACTTCCGTGTCATGGATCCGAACAAGGCCATCGTGGAGGTGGAGAACTTCCTCTTCGCCACATCTCAACTCTCACAGACAACTCTGCGCAGCGTTCTGGGACAGGTGGACCTTGATGATCTGCTTTCTGAGCGTGAAAAGATCAATCAGGAATTGGCGGGGATTATCGACCGTCACACAGACCCTTGGGGTATCAAGGTATCCATGGTGGAAGTCAAACATGTTGACCTACCGCAGGAGATGAAGCGAGCAATGGCTCGCCAGGCGGAGGCGGAACGCGAGCGTCGGGGCAAGGTTATCGCAGCGGATGGTGAATTTCAAGCTGCCACCAAACTTGCCGATGCCGCGCGAGTTATTTCCGAACATCCTATTGCGCTGCAACTTCGCTTCCTGCAAACGCTCGTAGAGGTCGCTGCGGAGAACAACTCGACGACTGTCTTCCCGATCCCAATTGACCTGTTTGCGCCGTTTATCAGTCGATTCACGAGTGGACAAACCAGCAAGCCTGAGTAGAGAAGGGGAACTTGCCGATGTCTGCAAGCTTCCGATCTTTCGGTCCGGGTCCCCAGCCGTATCGAGCGGCTGCGGATACCATCCTGCGGCTTTTACGCATTTTCGTCCCTTTGGCCATTGTCGGGGCGGCTTTCTATGTTCTCACCGAACGCCCACAGACCGTCACGGGGTTACTCCGCGTCGTAACCGATATTCCGGGCGCAGAAATCTCTATTGACGGTGTCCGGACCGGGGCGACCACTGATACGACCCTCCCACGCATCCCCGTCGGTCGCAGGTCTGTGACGGTTGGGAAGACAGGATTCGCTTCAGACCCGGAAGTGGTCTTTGTCAACGTGATACAAGACACGGTTGCGCGTGTTGAGTTCAAACTGGTTTCTACGAAACCTGTCTTGCCTCCGCCTGCAGAATCTCTGGCATTCCCTCTGGGACTGCCTCAGGATTCACTGGCCCTCGTGGAGGGGATACCGCTCGGAGATTCCCTGAGAAGTCCTCTGGGATTGGGCCTGGTGCAGGAGACGACTGAGTTTGTGCCAGTAGAAGAGGATACAACGCTGGAAGATGAGCTCGTTTCTGAAGAACCTCCGAAACCGATTCCTCCGAGGGTATCCGAGATTGAAGAGACATCCATTGCGGTTTTGTCAGTTCCGGAAGGGGCGGAAATCATACTCAATGGCGATTCGGTTGGACACCAAACGAATTACACCTTTCATGACCTCCCACGAGGAACTTACTTCATCACCGTTTGTAAGAAAGGGTACGTGCCGAAGCCCAACAACGTTCGTATTGACTTGACTCGAAGTCACCAGAGTGAGCTTGTGGCGTTCGAGTTCTCTCTGGATGAAACGCTTCCTCCACCACAGCTAACGGTAATCACGGAACCGGTTGCGGCTCGTATCCGTGTGAATGGCAAACCGGTAGGGAAGGGCCAGGTAGTGCTCGATGCGAACCTCGGAACATTCCTCGTTGAGTTTGAGGACATCATCGGCTACCGGACGCCTCCTCCGCAGGAAGGGGAACTGACACCCGAGACAACCTCGATCGAAATCGTCGGAAGATACGAACGGCTTGAGGGAAAGGCTTTCCTTGCTGTAATGCCAGCGCGAGCGAAAACGATGGAGGGCCAAGGGCTCCGTGTATCCATTGACAACGAGCTGCTCGTCGACAGTCCTGGAGAGAAGATACATGGTGTTCTGCTTCGTGGACTCGTCGCTGCCAGACGATTGGTGCGCGTTGAATACGAGGGCCTGACGCAGGAAATCTATGTGGATTTGGAGGATGACAAGGTCTCCGTAGTGACTCTGACGATCGAGAGCTTCTTCAGCAAAAAGAATCTGCGTCTACGCTCAGAGGAACCGACAACCCTGAAAGACTGGCAGAAGCGCACGCGGCGCCAGACTATCATTGAGATCGGTTGACAAACAATCCCTTGCCTCAAGCCCTTTCGTCACCCTCGACTGCCTGACCCTCACTTGGAGGGTCTTTTTGCTCGAATCAGCGCCTCTGGATTAGATGAAGGAACGACTGCAGAAAATCCTTGCTGAGCGAGGTGTCGCCTCGCGACGCGCGTGCGAACAACTGATGCGCGCGGGTCGAGTCACGGTCAACGGACTCCCTGTACAGCAGCCTGGGTCTGAAGCGGACCCGGATACTGATGTCATTCAAGTTGATGGGAAACTGCTGCCACCCGTTGCACCGGAAAGAATTGTCATCGCTTTGAACAAGCCTGCCGGCTATCTGTCGACATGCTCTTCCACGAGCGGCAAAGGCCCGACGGTTCTTGATCTTGTACCCAGCAGAGTGCGGCTTTTTCCCGTGGGTCGTTTGGACCGTGAAAGCTCCGGATTGCTATTGTTGACAAACGATGGCACGCTTGCCAATCGCATTATGCACCCTCGTTTCGGCTATGATAAGGAGTATTCCGTTCGCGTGTGGAAGCCGCTGGAAGCGTCGCAGTGCGAACAGCTTCGGCGGGGAGTGCCTCTGAATGATCGCATGGCAAAGCCTCTTGCTCTGCGCCGAGTGAACGCAACGACATTCCTCATCACGATGGGCGAGGGGCGAAAACGCGAAATTCGCCGTATGGTGAAGGCTGTTGGCAATGCCGTCGTGGAATTGCATCGCGTCCGGATCGGTCCGCTTTCTCTTGGCGATATTCCTCCAGGTCGTTGGCGCAAACTGACCGCCACTGAAGTCGAACAGTTGTGTGATTATCGGCGGGAAACATCTGAGTACATTCACAGGGATCGATAATTTCGTAGAGGCAAGACCGTGGGTCATGTCATCGTTGGAACAGCCGGCCACATTGATCATGGCAAGTCGCTGCTGGTCAAAGCACTGACTGGCACTGATCCGGATCGACTGCCCGAGGAGCAGCAGCGCCATATCACCATCGACATCGGCTTTGCGTTCCTCGATGATGTAGCGGCCATCATTGATGTGCCCGGTCACGAGAGATTTATACGCAATATGGTGGCTGGTGCCGCAACCGTCGACTACGCGATGCTCATCGTAGCGGCGGATGATGGTGCAATGCCTCAGACTCAAGAGCACCTCGACATCCTTTGCCTTCTTGGAATAGAGCACGGCGTAGTCGTGATCACGAAGGCAGATTTTGTTGAAGCGGATTGGCTCGAGTTAGTCCGCGATCAGATCAAGAGTCTCGTCACAGGTACATTTCTGCAAGACGCATCGGTTTTTGTAGTCGATTCGCTAAGCGGTCGTGGCGTACCTGAACTCCGCGCGTTTCTCCTGACCGAGTTAGCTGACCTGCGGCGGAAAGGGGATCGCGGATTCTTTCGACTGCCGATTGACCGCGTTTTTCAGATGAAGGGTCATGGCACCGTCGTGACTGGCACCATCGTCTCCGGAAAAGTAGCGGTCGAAGACCGATTGGAACTGCTTCCGCAGAGAAAGGAAGTGCGCGTGCGTGGTCTGCAATCGCATGGATCGCCTCAAACGAGCCTCGACATGGGTCGGCGAACCGCGATCAACTTGGGCGGAGTAGACAAAGAGCTCCTCAGACGGGGAAATGTGCTGGCGACACCCGGCCATCTCGTATCGTGCAACCATTGGCGAGGGACGGTCAGCTTGCTTCGCAGTGTTTCCCCGTTGAAGAATCGGCAACGCCTGCGGATTCACATCGGTACTCAGGAAGTTATAGCGCGAGTCCTCCCGTTGCAGTCAGACCCGCCGCTCGCGGATTTCTATCTTGAAACGCCTGCCGTTGCGTCACACTTGGATCGG
Source organism: uncultured Alphaproteobacteria bacterium (assembly GCA_964543855.1). Lineage (GTDB taxonomy): Bacteria > Electryoneota > RPQS01 > RPQS01 > DYHQ01 > CAZJAD01. The sequence goes on along the minus strand of CAZJAD010000017.1, from coordinate 20,001 downwards.
TTCGTGTTGCGAACCTACTCTCCGATGGTGACAATCGGAGGCGGTGTGGTGATTGAAGTCAATGTGCCTCCGACCGCAAGACGCTGGCGCTCTGAAGTCTTGAACACATCCGTCGCACTTGCCAGAGCGAAGGAAGCAGAGTTCTGCGATGTTTATCTCCAAGGACGAGCGCCTTTTGGAGCGAGTATGTCCGACTTGATCCGAGCGACCGGCTATGGGAAGGAGACAACCGGTCAATGGATAGAGGACCTGCTTGCGCAAGGCCGTGTCGTGGCTCTGGGTGAAAAATACCTTTCGTTGTCTTCACTTCAGCAGCATCACGACCGAATTCTGAAGGTTCTCTCGGAATTTCATCGCGAGAAACCGGAGCTTCCTGGCATCGAACGCGCGGAACTGCGTCAAGCTGCTTTGCCCGCTATCTCCGAAAGCCTCTTTGCAGCAATCCTGAAAACGCTCAGCGACTCAGGCAAGGTTAGAGTCCACGGCTCCGTCGTTAGTTCGCCCGATCATACGGCTCTTTTCTCCGCATCGCATGAGAAGCTGGCCGAGAAACTCTTGAGTGCAATCCACGACGCGGCCTTCCGTCCACCACCGGTGGCTGACATGGCCAAGATGTTGAACATGCCTCCGAACGAAGTGTTCCATGTATTGGTGCTGCTTGTGAAGCAAGGGCGGATTGTGCGGCTGGAGCCGGAGCTTTTTTTTCATCCGGATGTGTTTCAAGATGCCGTCTCGAAGCTGCGCCATGAGATTAAGAGCCGCGGTGCGGTAACGGTCGGGAATGTGACAGCGCTCCTTGATTCTACACGGAAATATGTTGTGCCATTTCTGGAGCATACGGACAAAATGGGTGTGACGCGCCGTGACGGCGACCAGCGCGTGGCAGGGTCAAAGGAGACTCTTTAAGATGAACGACCGTCCCTTGCTGCTCCTGTGCGATCCAGAAGGCCGTGTCTTCGAACACCCTTCTCTTCGAAGTATGGGCAGGAGCGGCCCTCACATAATAGAGGTGGACGAGTGGATCCCTCTGCCGGAAGGAAGCAAGCTCTTTTCTCTTCCCGGTCGAATAGCGTTAGGGTGGGACGAGGATGGACAGCGGTTGCAGCGAGTCCCTGACATCCGGGATCGAAGCAGGAATTTCGCTCCGACTCCGGTTGCCGGCTTTCTCCCTCCGGGATTTGTTCGGACTCATCTTCCCGCTGCAGAGATTTTGCCTGATGCCCCGATCTTGCCGACATGGGCTTATGCATGCGTGGCCTGGTACCAAGACCAATTCGTAGCCGCCGCTTATCGAATCGATGCAAATGAGAAGTGGCAGCCGGACCAATACGACGACCGTGATCTTTTGCCTCGGATCCAAGAGCTTTCAGCGGAGTTTCCGCAGAACCGTCTTCTGAGCCATTTGACACGCTGTGCAACACACTATCATTGCTTCGCCGCGAAGAATCTCTTTTTCGGACGATGGGAGGCTCCACTGCCCGTGGCCCCGACCTGTAACGCGGACTGCCTGGGATGTCTATCTTGGCAGCCCGATGACAGTCACCCAAGTTCGCACGACCGGATTCGATTTCGCCCGACAGTCGAGGAGATATGTCAGATCGCAGTTCATCATTTGGAGACAGCGCCGGATCCGATTGTCAGTTTCGGGCAAGGATGCGAAGGGGAACCTCTGATCGAACACAAGCTCATCGGCGAGGCCATTCGCGCTATGCGACAGAAAACGGGCCGCGGAACGATTCACTTGAACACGAACGGTTCCCTTCCCACTGAACTGGAACAGCTTGTTACGCACGGTCTTGATAGTGTGCGAATTTCTTTGAACAGTCTTATGCCGGAGCGCTATGAGGCTTACTTCCGTCCGAAGCAATATTCGTCTTCGGATGTGAAACGGAGTGCCGAGATCGTGCGCAAGGCCGGGGCCTATCTTCATATCAATCTCCTGGGTTTTCCGGGTCTGTCCGATCAACAGCGGGAAATTGACTTGCTTCTGGAGTGCATTGAAACGATTGGCATTGACCGGATTCAATTGAAGAATCTCTGCATTGACCCGGACATGTATGTCCGTGCCATGCCAGGCCTTGATGAACGAGGTCGGGGCATGCGGCACTTGCGGGATACCCTGCGCAACTGCGCACCTCAAGTCAGCTTGGGCTATTTCAACATTCCCAAAGAAGAGTTCGCTTTCCCGTGCGACCGCGTTCGAAGCGAAGTCGTTAGCAGGGTGGGGGAGACTCCGTGACCAGAGTGCTCAGTCGGGAAGAGGCCATTCGCTGGCCACCGGATCGACCGCTGAAAGTCGTTGCAGGTGCCGGGACGGGCAAGACCCGTTTTCTGGTGGATCGCTTCGTCTGTCTGGTGAAGGAAGGGCGTGTTCCGCCGGATCGAATTCTTAGCTTGACGTTCACAAGAAAAGCGGCCCAGGAGTTAGAGGAACGATTGCGAGAGCGATTGGGCGATGTGGCCGAATACGCCGCTCTGCATGTCAGCACGTTCGACAGCTTCTGGCTGCAGATTCTTTTGGAGCACCCGGCCGAGTCCGGTGTCGAGCAGCCCGTGAACATTTTGGATGAAGGACTCTCGGCTCTTCTGCAGAGGAGGGTTGTTCGCGAGATCGCACAAGGTTGTCCGGAACTCTCCCTGGCTTCCTTCAAGCACATGAACCTCGTGGATCTCACCCGCGCAGTGGCGGCGGCGCACAGAGTCATAGATTCCGCGAGACTCCGCCTTGTCGGAAGAGAGCAACTTGCGGCTGTCCTCGAGCAGTTGAGAGAGAGTGTGTTCCTGAATGACTCCAATCGCGATCTTGCCTTGGAGACTATTCGGTTCATTGAGGGAGTCGCGAAAGTCGAAGAGAGGCTGTCAGCCGACACCGGTGCACTCGACCACGGACACATTCTCGTGCAGGCTCATCAACTTCTCGCTCAAGACACGGCGATCCAGGATAGATTTAAGAAGAGATTCCGCCACATCCTGATTGACGAAGCACAGGATACAAATTTCGGACAGTTTGCACTGATCAAATTCGTTGCGGCAGATGAGTTTTCCAATGTCACCGTCGTGGGTGATGCAAGGCAGAGCATCTTCGGATTCCGTGACGCTGATCCACAGAGCTTGCAGGACTATCAAGCGCCTGTCTGTAATCTCGGGGAGAATTTCCGTTCGTATCAAGCGATGCTCGATCTTGCGGTTGAGACACTGCGTCGCTGGAATCCAAACGAATCCCATAGCCTGATCGCTCACAGGGGGGATCCAGACAGACCCTCAGTCATTGGATTTGTTGCCGCGAGCCAAAAAGAAGAAAACGAGATTCTCTGCACTCTAATCCGTCACGCAATGAGCAACGGAATTCCTCCGAGCGACATAGCGATCCTCGCACGTGCGCGCAGCGCCCTCGTGGACTTGGAGGACATGCTGCGTCTCAGGAATATCCCGACAGTTTCGTTGGTCGGCGGCTTCTACCGACGCCCAGAAGTCCTCGATGCTCGCGCCTATCTGGCTCATCTCCTTGATGCTGATGATCGTGGTGCATTGGTGCGGATTCTCGAGAGATCCCCGCAGTCTCTTTCTCTGGCTGAGATATGCGATGTTGTCGGTGAGAACAAAGAGCGCCGTTTCTCTGATCCTGTCGAAATTCCCCCGCTTGAAGCGAAAGTCCATCGGCTTTCTGAGCTGCGCGACGAAATCCAGAAAGAAGGGGTCTCGCTTGCACTGCGATGGTTTAGCTATCTGGAGAGAGCCGACTATTTCAGCACCCTTGCATCTCAGGCCGAGTGCGAACGACTGCGCGCTCAAGCGAATCTACGAAAGCTTTTCGAACTCGCACACACACTAACGATGCCGCCCGTCTCGCTGTCGGATGAAGATGTGTTGAGCTACATCGACTTCAATATTGAGGTCGGAGAAGGGGAGGTAGAAGCGAGCTATGACGGAGCCGATGGAGTTGTTCTGACAACGATCCACCGGGCAAAAGGACTCGAATTTCCAATTGTCATCTACTGCGGTGTTCATGATAAAGCTGTTCGGCATCCTTCGGACTTTTTCGTTCATCTGCGCAGTCGCTACGCGAGTGGTAACTGGCGCTATGAGGGAACGGGATTGCTCCTCGCCGAGGATTTCGCCGTCGCACGCCGAGCGGCATCACCAGACGAAGCGTACAAAGAAGAGGCGAAAGGCGAAGAGAAGCGACTGGACTATGTCGCCTTGACCCGAGCCAAGGATCTGCAGGTCGTGTCGGCGCATACTAAAGCAGGACGTCGGTTGCCGCAGATTTTCCAAATCCTGGAGGAATTCGCGGGACATTCACCGGAGAAATACTATTTCTCCAGCGATCCCGATGCTGACACTCTGGCTGGTTTTTTGCCTGTGCTGGCTCCAGAGGAATCGCCCGGGCTGGTTGTGCCCGCACGAACTCCAGAGCGCCATTGGGTGTCCACTGAAAGGCCTGTCCTTCGATGGTCCTTCTCGGATTTTGAACGCGAGTACTGCAGGCAACAGGGAATTGCGACTATGATCCCGAGTGGAGCTGATGCAAGTGCGTCCGAAGACGCGATGCTGCGTGGAACAATAATACATGAAGCGATTCGTCTGGCAGGGGAGATGGACGATTGGCAGCCGGTTCTTCGCGCATGGCACAATTCATCGCGTTTCACGACCTCTGAGGTCCAGGACTGGCAAAATACAATTCGGAGATCACTCTGGCAAGGCGCGCATGCTTTCAGCGAACACCCCTTTGAACTTGTGCTGGACGCGCCAGACTTCTCCCTGTGGCTGCGAGGAGTCATTGATCGGCTCGAAATTCGGGACGGAAAAGGAAGACTGGTTGATTTCAAAACCGGCCGATGGAGTGACGAGGCAGCGGCGCGAGCGGAACGCCAGCTCAACTTCTACGCGATGGCGTGGCAGAAAGGCCTTTGGCCCGAGATCAAAGAGCTCGCGCTCTCCATCGTGCATTTGGATGCCACGCGAGTCATAGACATGCCGCTTGATCCTCATTTCGAAAAGACTATTGTGGAGACCGCGAGGAACACACTTCGGCTCAACCACAACCTGAGGGCAGAATGAAGAGAGTTATTCTAGTAATCATGGACGGATTTGGCTTGCGGGAAGCCGATGCCAACAATGCTATCGCGGTTGCCCGAAAACCGAATCTGGACTATATTTTCTCGCACTTCCCCGGCACGCAGATCGGGGCATCCGGACTCGATGTCGGTTTGCCTCCCGGGCAGATGGGAAATAGTGAAGTTGGACATCTGAATCTGGGTGCAGGACGGATCGTCTACCAGGAGGTCACACGTATCGACAAATCCATTGAAGAGGGAGAGTTCTTTCAGTTGCCAGTGTTACACAAGTTCCTCGATGATATCAAACACTCAAACGGTAGCCTGCATCTCTTTGGCCTGGTTTCGGATGGGTGCGTGCACAGCTCCGATGAGCACCTGCGGGCAATTCTGGAGTTGTGTCGACAACAGGACTTCTCCCGTGTGTACCTTCACGCATTCACCGACGGACGAGACACTCCACCACAGAGTGGCGTCGGATACATTGGGACAGTGCAGAGATGGATGAAGGAGATTGGCATTGGTCAGATCGCAACGATTAGTGGTCGCTATTGGGCCATGGATCGAGATAAACGGTGGGATCGCACCGAGCGGGCCTATCGAGCAATAAGGCATGGCGAAGGAGAGACCGGTGACGATCCAGTCGAGGTCATGCGTGCCTCCTATGCCAAAGATATAACGGACGAATTTGTTCGGCCCACTGTATTGCGTCGCAACGGTGTCCCGATTTCAACCGTGAAGAGTAATGACGGCATCTTCTTTTTCAACTTCCGCGCGGACCGTGCCCGCCAGCTCTGCCGGGCATTCAGTGAAACAGATTTCCACGAATTTCGAGTGGACGGCAGAATCGAGAATTTCTTGACCATGACCCAGTATGATGAGACCTTCGATGTAACGGTCGTCTTTGCTCCTCAGAAGCTGTCGATGATTTTGCCTGAAATTCTCGCCGCCAAAAGACTGAAACAGCTACGCATTACGGAGACCGAGAAGTATCCCCATGTAACCTATTTCTTCAATGGCGGAGAGGAGGCACCTTTTGAGGGAGAAGATCGTGTTATGATTCCATCCCCTAAGGTGGCGACTTATGATCTGCAGCCTGAGATGAGCGCGCCTCTTGTTGCCGATGAGACTTGTCGTCAGCTCCGGCGCGGCATATACGACTTCGTTGTTCTCAACTTCCCCAACTGCGACATGGTCGGGCACTCGGGAATTCTGGAGGCAGCGCGCAAGGCTGTTGAAGCGGTGGACGCTGCTGTAGGACAGGTGTGGAAAGCGGCTGAACAGATGGAATATGTACTTCTGCTGACTGCCGACCACGGCAATGCGGAGACCATGTGGGATGCTGAAACGAATGGTCCTCATACCGCTCACACGACGAATCCCGTTCCCTTCTATGTGCTGGCAGCACAGCCCAAATATCGATTACGTGACGGTGGAAAGCTCTGTGATGTGGCCCCGACTGTCTTGAAGCTTTTTGGTCTGCCACAGCCGACGGAGATGACAGGGCGCAGTCTGATTGTCGAGTAGCTTACGCCGCCTGCACTTTGCCCAGACAGCCTGGCTCATTTCTGCGCAAGAGTTGAGTATTGAAAGTCGTTGTTATTGCAGTTTGTGTGGGGATCGCGCTGCGAGTCTCTTTCCTCTTGCTTGCTCCTTTTGAAGGCGAGAGTGAGACGGGGAAACTCTCTGCGTACAATGATGAGCGTGCTCATTTCAATTATATTCGTCATATCATCGACGAGCGAAGACTACCGAGTGCAGCGATCTCTCTCCAAGAAAGCGGCGTGACCGCCAACGCGACCTTCGAACACTACCAGCCACCTCTCTACTATCTCGTCAGCGCGCCTGCAGTCGCTCTTTGGCAGCGAGTAGATCCCGGAACAAGCTATCTGGCAGCGCGAATCGTGTCATTTATCGCCGGAATCCTGCTTCTGCCACTTGCTTTCTCGATCGCGACGCGATTCGGTTTGAGCCGGTTGATTGCGACAAGTGTGGTCATTGTGACCTCTATCTTGGGCAGTCTTGTCCGGTTCAGCGTTCTTGTTTCCAACGACGCGTTTTGCTGGCTGTTTTCGGGTCTGGCGATCTATGCTTGGGTGCGAACGGAGGACGATTCCTCGCCGCCGTATTATTCGCTCCTCTGGTGCTTTGCCGTCATAGCCGGACTCTACACCAAACTGTCCATTCTGCTCCTCTTGCCCTTACCTGTGATCTGTTCGCTTCTGCAGAGGAGGTGGCAACGCGCTCTCAGATGGTTGGTGTTGACGGTAATCGGGCTCGTCGTCACACTCCCCATCTGGGTGCGGAATGTACAAGCCTTTGGATCTCTTCTGCCTCTGTCCGCCGGCTTCGGTGAGGCGGAAGTGGCAAGTACTGCACCACTATCTGTCGCTGCCTATGCATTGCGGTCGTTGATTTTTCCGTGGCAGGAGTTCTGGGGCGGTTGGCCCGGCGCACTCGTCATCGTAGTTGTTCTTATGTTGTGTTTGTACTTGATTATTTCTTCGCGAGCAAGATTCAGAGACCTGCGACATCCTATCCAACTTGTCCTTCTGTGGATCGCTGCTATTGTCGGCTTTGCCTGGCTGAACCTGCACTATTTTCAGGCAGAAGGACGCTATCTTCTGATCTCGTGGCCCGCATGGATGATGCTGTTTGCAGTCGGTGGACGGACGCCAGCGAGACAGTGGATCTTGTTCGCTGCGCTGCTTGCCCCTTATCTTCTTTTTCTGATCCCTTTTGGAGAGTGGGTGCGTGTTTGAACAACTGAAAAGGCTTTCCAAGGAATCATTGGTCTATGGCGTCGGGCATATCCTCACGCGCCTTGTCACCTTTCTGCTGCTCCCCTACTACAGCTACAAACTTGCGCCGGCTGAGTACGGGGAGGTCACGCTCTATTACCTCTTCATTGCTGTTACACAGACCTTCTACTTCTACGGGTTGGATATTGCTTTTCTCCGCAACTATACCATGCAGAAAGACGAGCATGCCCGGCAGGAGATTTTCGGGACAACACTGGTAGCGTCTGTCTTGTCCTCGCTCGCGTTGACCCTTCTTCTGACATTGGCCGCGTCCGGGATCTCAAGTTGGCTCATTCGCGAGCCTGTTCATCCGGAATTCGCGGTCGAAATGATTCGAGTCTGCATCTGGATTCTCTTTTTTGACACGATGTCCGCCTTCCCGTTTATCATGCTGAGAGGGACACATCGCCCCTATCGCTTCGCAACAATAAAGCTGATCAATGTCATCATCAACATCGCGTTGAATATTCTGTTCATCGGCGCTTGGGGGTGGTCGGTGGCGGGTGTTCTTTGGGCCAATTTTTGGGCGTCCGCCATTACTCTTGGTATCCAGTTACCGGAGACTCTGGCAAGAGCACGGCTGACCTTTGACGGCAAGTTGCTCAGACAGATGCTGGCGTTCGGCCTGCCGAATGTTCCAACTTATCTTTTCGTCATGGTCATTGAACTGGCCGATCGAAAAATCCTTGAAGCGCTACGCGGTCTTGAGGAGGCGGGGCTTTACAGTGCGGGATACAAGCTCGGCATGTTCATGGCGGTTGTTACGAGTGCTTTTCGTTTCGCATGGCAACCCTTCTTTCTTTCACACGCAGACAGTGAGGAAGCTCCGCGCCTTTTTGCTCGCGTGTTGACCTATTTCGTCTTGATCTGCGGCTTCTTGTTCCTGAGCCTTTCGTTGTTGGTGCCCCTGTTGGTCACCATAGATCTGCCGGGGATAGGCGGCGCGCTCATCGAACGACGCTACTGGGCGGGCTTAGGAGTCTTTCCTCTTATCTTACTTGCTCACGCGTTTGACGGCATTTACGCAAATCTAATGGTTGGGGTGTATATCAAGAAAAAGACGATGCTTCTTCCCTGGGTAACGGGAGCCGCCGCGATCGTCAATGTCGGAGGAAATCTGTTGCTGGTTCCGATTTTCGGCATGTGGGCAGCAGCTTGGCTGACTCTGGCAGCTTTTGCGATCGAGGCGTTTCTGCTCTGGCTGCTCATCCGGCGAGTCTATCCGCTCCCCTATGAGTGGGGGCGACTGTTGCACATCGCCTTAGTTGTTGGTGGACTTTACTTCCTGAGCGTGTTTGATGCCTTTCATGGACTGTTTCCGCGCATTGGACTGGTCGTCGCGATGCCGTTCGTTCTGTGGGCCACCGGTTTCCTCCGGCCGGAGGAATTGCACCGCATAAAGACACTCCTCGGCAGATCATGAAGATTCTATACATCGCCGCAGAACATGTCTCCGGCACACTGTCTCTCTTTCAGGCGGAACATCGGCGCCGTAGCAACGAATGCCGGTTCGTCACTTTCTTCCATAGCCACTATCAGTTCCCCGAAGACATCTGTCTTAACTTGCCACTTATGCCCGATAAGACATGGGTGAGACATGCGAAGCGGGTCGTTATGGGGATTCGTGGCGCAAATCCCGATCGCGTGCGTCTGGGATATCCCCCATTGTGGAATCCTCCGTTCTGGGAGCGGTGGCTCTTTTCACTGAGAGATGAGCTCCTGCGCCCTCGATTTGAATCTGCCATCGAAGAGCACGGACTCGATGATTTTGACATCTATCATCTGGACGGAGGTTTGGAGTTCTATCGTGATGCGCGGATGCTGAAAAAGGTCGTCGCAGCCGGAAAAAGGGTCGTCTGCTTTTACCACGGTACCGACCTGCGCAATCGGGGCATTCTTCCCGAAATTGACAAGCTGACTCATCTCCGACTCACCAGCGAATGGGATCTTCTGGAACTCGATTCTCGATTGGAATACCTCTATCTTCCGGTCGACACTTCGCAATTCCCGGAGAGGGGAATTGCATCCGGAGGCCCCGTCAAGATTTGCCACGCGGCGCGCAACATCTATAAAGGAACGAAATACGTGGTCGAGGCGATACAGGAGCTTCAGAAGACATCCGATGTGGAGCTCGTGCTGCTTCAGAACGTGCCGTATGATGAGGCATTGCACTTGAAGGCCAAGTGCGATATCTTTGTAGACCAACTGACAAATGAAGGCGGCTGGGGGTATGGGATGAGCTCTGTTGAGGCCCTGGCGATGGGAATGCCGGTTGTCACGAATATCCCTCCACAATTGGCTGACAGGCTCGTTGATACTCCTTTTGTCCAGGCGGACCCCGGCACGCTCGTTTCTGTTTTGGCTTCACTTGTTCGAGACAGCGACTCGCGCAGAGAGCTGGGCGCGAAGGGACGAGAGTGGGTCGTTAAATGGCATGACATCAAGCAAGTCGGCGACAGCCTCTATGGCTATTACAGTCGCGAAGGGTGGATATGAGCTTGAACGAGGGCGGCAATCAGCAGCAGCCGTCAGTATCGGTGCTCGTCACGAGTTTCAATCAGAAGGTGATTCTTCAGCGTCTGGTGCCTCAGCTCTTGGACGAAGCATATCCGCACGACAAGCTCGAGGTAATCGTCGTGGATGGCGGGTCTACGGATGGAACACGCGAATGGCTGGCGACGCTGCA
>CAZJAD010000017.1:0-9357 GCA_964543855.1 uncultured Alphaproteobacteria bacterium | reverse complement strand
GGCCTTTTTGACGAGACTTTCACGGAGTGGGGTGGGGAGGACTTGGAGCTGGGCGTGCGTGCCGAGGAGGCCGGCATCCCGATTGTCTATGAACCGCGGGCTCGAGCCTGGCACCATCACAGACGGTCACTCGGGGCTCTGCTCAGGAATCTGGAAGCCTACGGTGAAAAGTCTATTCCTCATTTGCTCAAGAAACATCCTCAATTGTATATGGAACTGAATCTCCATCAGTTGGAGAAATCGTGGATGCGCCTTCTCATGACTGGAGCGGTTTATTATCCTGTACGGCTGCTGGCGGATCTCCTCTCGCCGGTTTATGTACCGCCCATCATCTTCGACTACCTCCATATTCGACAATACGGCCGAGGATTTCTCCGCTCGCAGGAAGAATAAGCACAAAGAGGGAATGGATGCCTGAAATCATTGATGGCCGAAAGATTGCCAAGGATATCAAGAGCGAAGTCGCGACTGCCGTTGAATCTCTCAAGCTCGAGCGCGGGATCGTGCCTCATTTGGTCGTCGTGCTCATCGGAAATGATCCGGCTTCGGAAGTTTATGTGAGAGGAAAGGCCAAGGCGGCTGGCCAGTTGGGAATCCGCGCAGAGACAATGAAGCTCGCCGATACGGTTTCCGAGAAAGAGGTTTTGAAGCTCATTGATGATTTGAATGGGGCTTCTGAGGTCCATGGAATTCTGGTGCAGTTGCCGTTGCCATCTCATTTGCGATCTGAATCGTTTCTGGAGCGCGTCAGCCCAGTGAAGGATGTTGATGGCCTTCATCCGATGAATGTCGGTCTCCTGGCTGCAGGTCGACCGCGCTTCATTCCTTGCACACCTTACGGCGTGTGGGAGCTCCTGAAACGGACGAACAACTCCCCAACAGGAAAAGAAGTGGTTATCCTGGGCCGGTCGAATTTGGTGGGAAGACCGTTGGCCCTTCTTCTCTCCATGAAGGCCACGGACTGCGACGCCACAGTGGCCGTTTGCCATTCGCGGACTCCAAACTTGGCCCAAGTCGCTCGACGCGCCGATATCTTGGTTTCGGCCATGGGTCAAGCAGAATTCGTTACCGCGGAGATGGTGAAGCAAGGCGCGGTCGTGATTGATGTCGGGATTCATCGAAAATCAGACGGAACACTGACGGGAGATGTTCATTTTGACTCAGTCGCTCCGCTGGTATCCGCAATAACTCCTGTCCCGGGCGGGGTCGGGCCGATGACGATCGCGATGTTGATGCGAAATACTCTGCAGGCAGCAACGGACGCTTGATTTTCTGGGGGTGTGAGGCTATATTATATCTTTCGAGCGACTCCGAATCTGTCTATGATTCCGAGCGCGAACCACCACTATTCATAGGAAGAAGCAGCCGACAATGGAAAGCAAAATCATTCGCCGCAATGAAGCCCTGGAATATCACAGCCGGGAACGCCGGGGCAAGCTCGAAGTCATCTCAACCAAACCGTGCAAGACCCAGCGCGATTTGTCTCTGGCATACACGCCAGGCGTCGCCGAGCCTTGCCTCGAAATCGCTAAGAATCCGCACGATGCCTACCTCTACACCGCCAAAGGGAACCTGGTCGCCGTCGTGACGAACGGCACTGCCGTTCTCGGTTTGGGCAACATCGGCGCCTTGGCGGGAAAACCAGTCATGGAAGGTAAGGGAGTGCTCTTCAAACGCTTTGCTGATGTCGATGTTTTCGATATAGAGCTCAACACCGGCGATCCAGATGAAATCATTCAAGCCTGCAAGCTCCTGGAGCCAACCTTCGGAGGGATTAATTTGGAGGACATCAAGGCGCCGGAGTGCTTTTACATTGAGGAAACGCTCATTAAGGAGCTTTCCATCCCGGTCTTTCATGATGACCAGCATGGCACGGCCATTATCTCAGGTGCAGGTTTTCTGAACGCCCTGAAGATCGCGGGCAAAAAGATTGATGAAGTCAAGGTTGTTTTCAACGGTGCCGGTGCCGCAGGCATTGCCTGTGCATCCTTCTATCTGGCGTTGGGTGCTCGCAAAGAGAATATGATCCTCTGCGATTCAAAGGGAGTCATTTATGAAGGGCGTACCGATGGAATGAATCCCTACAAAGCTCGTTTCGCGGCAAACACGGATGCTCGGACCCTCGCCGACGCAATGAAAGGAGCCGATGTCTTCTGCGGTGTCTCGGTTAAGGACTGCGTGACGAAGGAGATGCTGCGCTCGATGGCCGACTCCCCCATCGTATTTGCCATGGCAAATCCCGACCCGGAAATCACCTATCCCGAGGCGATTGCCGCGCGCGATGATGTCATCATGGCCACTGGACGAAGTGATTACCCGAACCAGGTGAACAATGTTCTTGGGTTTCCATTCATTTTCCGTGGTGCATTGGATGTGCAAGCCCGCCAAATCAACGAGGAAATGAAAATCGCTGCCGCGCACGCACTGTCTCAGCTCGCGATGGAGGATGTCCCGGACATGGTGTGTCGTGCGTACGGAGTCGAGAAACTGCAATTCGGCCGGGACTATATCATTCCAAAACCGTTCGACCCACGCGTGCTTCTCAAGGAGGCTGTCGCTGTCGCGCGGGCGGCCGTCGAGACGGGGGTTGCGCGGCAGCCGATCACGGATTGGGGCGCCTACACTGAGCAGCTTGAAACGAAGCTCTTTCCCGGTCGAGAGGTTGTTCGGAAAATCATCAGCAAGGCCAAGAAGAATCCCAAACGAATCGTCTTCCCTGAAGGCGAAAATGAAAAGATCATCCGTGCAGCGCAAATCATCATTGATGAGGAGATTGGACGGCCCATTCTTCTTGGGAGCCCCGAGGTTATCCGGCAGCGCGCACAGCAGTTAAGCCTTGAATTGAACGGAGCCACCGTAGTAGACCCTGAGGAATTTCCGAAGTTGGCTGCCTATACGGAAGAATTCTGGAAATTGCGCAAGCGAAAAGGTTTGATACCTCGCGACGCACGGAACCTCCTGCTCCAGCGCAACTACTTCGGTCCTATGATGGTATACATGGGCGATGCAGATGCACTCGTGGCTGGAGTGGCTCAGCATTACCCCGATACCTTGAGACCCGCGCTCCAGATTATCAAAACTCAAGAAGGAGTGCGCATCGTCTCGGGTGTCTACATGATGATTTTCAGAGATCGAGTCATCTTCTTGGCGGATACAACCGTGAACATTGAACCGACCGCTGAGGATCTTGTGGAAATCGCTGTGAGTGCCGCTTCTGTCGCGAGAGCGTTGGACTTTGAACCTCGCATTGCCATGCTTTCTTTCTCGAATTTCGGTAGCGTTAAGCACCCACAGGTAGAAAAAGTCCAACAGGCTGTTCGACTGCTTAAGGAGCGTTATCCGGATCTTTGTGTCGATGGTGAGATGCAGGCGGACACCGCTGTGGTTCCCGAACTATTGAAGGAACGGTATCCGTTTTCGGATCTGAGCGGGAAGGGCCTCGTGAACATCCTCATCTTTCCAGAACTCACATCAGGCACGATCGCCTACACGCTGTTGCAGCGAGTGGGTCCCGCCGACGCCGTGGGCCCGATTCTGGTTGGGACCGAAAAATGTATCCATGTCCTTCAATACGGTGCCGAAGTGAGCGAAATCGTCGACATGGCGGCTATCGCTGTTGTGGATGCCCAGTAGCATCGTTTGGTGAAAAGGGGATGAGAGAATGCAGGCCCGCGCCACCAACGGTGCGGGCCGCTTCGTTACTCAATTCCAAGTGACAATGGACAACACCACACATCAGAATATCTGGTTGACCGGAGACAGAGGCAGCGGGAAGAGCGCGTGGGTTTGCAATCGGTACATCCAGCTTGCCAAGGCCGGCGTCCCTCTCAGCAAGATTCTCTTGCTTACCGTGGATGAACCGAGGGCGCGCGTTCTATCTTGGACGATTCTGAAAAATCTTCGCGGGATATGGGGAAGCCGAATTCAGAGTGTTGGAGGATTTCTGGCGGACTATGTTCGAGAAGTCCTGGCACGCAAGGGACATCCAGCTTATCCATTACGATTGGCGTCCCAATGGCGACTGTACAACTGGTTGAAAAACCGACTGGCCGACCGTGAGAGAATCCTTGCCAGGTATTACCTTTCCCTCTTCGCTGATTGGAGAAAATGGCACCTCGAACCGGCTCTGCTGAGCGAAATCTCGCTTGCGGAATGTCCCGCCAACCAATGGAGGGAACTCGTCTCGGTCTATGAAGAGTTCTGTTCTTATTTGGAAAAGAACCGCCTCTCAGACTTGGCCGGACTTGCGCATCTCTTTGCCAATGAGACAGGTGACGATGCTTTTCTGCCGTCGCATTTATTGGTTGATGATACCCATGAACTCAACGCGGCAACTTGGCCGATCGTAGCCCGGCTTTCCCAGCAAGCGACATTCGCGCTGGCGATGTTACCGGAAGGGAAGCTCTTCGAGGAAGTCGATGGCACAAGCCTGGCATCAGTCAGAGACCTTGCGAACAATCAGACCCTTGGTGATACTAATCTGCAACCTCGAACATTCGCGGAGAGGCTCAAGCCCTTCCTGCAAGATAATCTGGAGCGTGGCAACACTACATGCACTCTTTTGCAGGCTGCCTCGCCTTTGGAGGAACTGCTCCAGGGACTCCTGTGGGCTCGAGAGCGCTCCAGCTTGGGTCGTGTTGTCATCTTCCTGGCCCAGCCCGCGAGTCAGACTGAACTGCTCCTCGAGGCCGCGGCCTGGCTGGAAATGGAACTCTCTTTTCAGGGTAGTCTTCGGAGTGAATGGTTCCCCTCGCTAACGGAGTTCACTCCGTCCTCCAATTTCGATTATTCAGAACAGCATGACGGCAGATCTCTACCGGCGAGACTCTGGCTATCCTCTCTCTTCGGGCGATTTGCCAAGGAATTCGAGAGGGCGTGTGAAGGGACGGTCGCTTTCGATGTGAGCTCCCCGCCACCACTGTTTCGAGAGGCTCTTGACAGGGGGCTGCTCAAGGTTGAATTCCCGTCGAATCTCCGGTTGCCCCACGGAATCGAGGTTGCGACCTTCGATCGACCGGACCTGGCCGTCGGCGCGCATGTCTGGATGGCGGGTCTGGCGCGAGAGGCGGTGCCGGACAGACTACCTCGGAGCCCCGTGTTTTCCCGTGAGGCGGCCGAAGAGCTGCAGCGCAAGTTGGCCGCATCCGGGTATCCTGTGAAGCTGGAACTAACCCGCCCGATGTCGTCATGTGTTCACGATTCACAGCGCCGGTTCCTGGATATTCTCACGCGTTCGAGGCAGAATGTTCTAATCTCGTACGCAACCCGGTCTGCCAACGAGCAGCCGACTGCGGAAAGCCCGTTCTTTCGCTCGCTGGCGGCTATCGCTCGTGCACAGAAGGACCCAACCCACGCTTCCATTCGGGTCGTTGATTCGATCTATCCGGTGTCTCTGTGGAAACGCGTGTCGCCTGCTGAAACATACACACCTGATTTCCCCAAGCGACATTTGCTGCACTTTCCTCTGTCCGCAACGGCTCTGGCCGGATTCATCACATGCCCGCGACGATTTTTCTATGAGCAGGTCTTGGAACTCGAGGTGCCGGAACGCAGCCCTGCGTTGATCGTCGGTTCACTTCTGCACGAGGCCGTGGCACACCTGCTGGCACCGGACGTTGAAACGGAGCCGCCGACCGGAGAAGGTCTGGCCAAATGGATTCACGACCTTTGCGACAAGAGCGACCAGTTCCGCGATGTTCCCGAGGGATCGCGATCGGCTATCGAGCAGTTCCTCACCAGAGTGCTGGATGATTTCTTCGAGTCTCGTGATGTGTGGAAGGGAAAGATCGAAAATGTTGAGAAGGTGTTTCACTTGCCGGTGGCAGATGATCTTGTGCTCAAAGGTCGCATCGACCGCATCGACCTCACAACAGACGGCTCGGAAGTAATCGATTACAAATCAGCCAAATCATTTGGCGCAAAAAGACTCAAGAGCGAATTTCTGAAGGCCGCAGAGTGGATTCAACTCCCAATCTACATCAAGGCAGCTGAAACGCTCCGAGGACGACCCGTCACCAAGGCTTCTATCATTTTCTTTGGCCTGAGAAGCGGTGATGAGCCGAAACGCGCTACGGTCCGAATCGCAACTGAATCATCGGCAGAATCCGAGGGAAAGGCGCAGCACGACTTTCTGACCTCTGCAGAAATCGGCGAAGTCTGGGGACGCGTCGTGGAGGTAGCGAAGTCAATCTTCAGCGACGACCAGCAGTTTGGCCGCGGTGAGAAACCGCCTTGTGAGAGATTCTCTTATGGCTGTCCCTTCATCCATATCTGTCCCGTTGCACAAATGAGCGATGAAAGCGCGGCAGAAAACGACACCTGAGCCTGATGTCGTTCGCATCTCCCGCCCGAGTAATATGAGAAATCTCCAAAGGAACTTGTCTGCACAGACTGGAAACGAGAGGTTCGGAATGCTTAAGATCGGCACGATTACTCTCGTTCTCATCAGTTTTCTCGTTTTTCTCGCCTATCTTTTTACATCGGCACCGGGCCTGGGTCTCATCGATTCCGGAGAATTGACCGCCGTCACCCATTCGCTCGGCATTGCGCATCCCACCGGGTATCCTCTCTACACGCTTATCGGTCGTCTCTTCTCGCTTATGCCCTTTGGTGATGTCGCTCGAAGGATGGTGATCTTCTCAAGTCTCTGCATGGCAATTGCGTGTGGGTTCCTGCTCTGGACAGCAGCCGAGATTCTTCGGAAGTGCTTCCGGTTCTCGGTTCTGCAGTCGGCTCTTCTGGCCGGTGCCGCCGTGCTTGCATTCGCTTTCTCGTTGACGCCATGGCAAACAGCGGCGTACGCCGAAGTCTACCCATTGACGCTGCTCCTCGTGTCGGTTCTTTATGCCATAGGAGTCCGGCTCCTACTCGAGGACAAACCCAATACGCGGCTGTGGCTGGCTTATGGATTCATCTTCGGACTGGCCTTGGGGAATCATCTGACGGTTCTTTGGACTTCTCCGCTGGGGCTGGTAGCTCTGTGGCGCAATTTCGGGCTGACCAGAGAAGCTCTGCGGCCTCTTCTTGCGACTGTCTCCGTGGGCATTCTCGGCGCTACAATCATCCTCTACTTGCCCATACGATCGCACTTGAATCCACCTTTGGATTGGGGAAACCCCGAAACGCTTAATCTTCTATGGCGACACCTGACGGGCTGGCAGTATCAGGTGTGGATGTTCCAGGAGGGGATGATCGGGAGGATCGGCGATTACTTCTCGGGGCTGCCGGAGGATATGGGGTGGGGAGGAATCGCACTTGCGGTTCTGGGTGTCATCGGATTGGCAGGACGCGCTCCACGCCTGCTGGCCGCCCTGATTCTCGTATGGCTCGTGGCGATACTCTACAATGTCAATTACGATATTCCTGACATCGCTCCCTACTTCTTGCCTGCTCATGCTGCACTATGCTTGATAGGGGCGGGCGGTGCGGCTCTGCTCTGGCATTTCGTGAGGGCAAAAAGCGTGGCGGTAAGAATCGCGCTCTGTGTGCTGCTCATTGTTCCAGCGGCATTGGGCGCCATTACTCATCGTGCGCAGACTGATCGCTCGACGGACCGCTTTGCTGTCTCACTGGTATCTGAGGTTCTCCGCACTTTGCCACCCAACGCAGTTGCTCTGCATGCCCTCTGGGATGTGCAAAGCCCTGCCATCTATCTGCAGGAGGTCGAGCGCTATCGGACCGATGTCGTCCTCATAGACATCCATCTCATGCGAAGACGCTGGTATGTCGAGCAGCTCTTTCGCCATCACCCGGAAGTTACCGCGGGCTGCGAGCGAGAACGCGATCGGTTTCTGAAGGAGCTCGTGCCTTTCGACGCCGGCAAACCCTTCAATGGTGCCGCCATCGAGCAAGCTTTTGTCGCTCTTCACGACTCTATCATATCAAAGAACCTCAGCCGCCGTCCGGTTTACCTGCGTTTCGCGCGTGAGGCCGGTCATCCCGGAATTGGGGCTCGTCTCCCAGCGACACCCGGCGCGTTCTTCTATCGACTTGGAATGCAGCGGAGCGAGGAGGAACTACTCGATGTTGAGAAGATCTGTGGCGGTCGAACGCAGTTCAACGACCGGGAGAAATACTTGCTGACGGCAGTTCGTGAGATCCTGTATCAGCGCCATGTGACCCAGAGGATCTCAGGCGACCCCGACAGAGTTGCGCTGCAGCTTCGTCTGCTCGATTCCATTCTTCGGTAATCAGCACAAACGAGATGCGAGCGACGGGGCCGCTTTGCTTGACAAACAATGCAGCGATAAGTATATTATCTTCACAACTTGAAGTCACTAATGGAATCGCAGGATACGCGTCGGGTCTACTTGATGGGCATCGGGGGAATCGGCATGGTGAATGTCGCTGCGCTGCTCTCGGAAGACGGGTGGCAGGTCGCAGGATCGGACGACACCATGTACCCGCCCGCATCCGAGCTGCTCGAGAGACTGCCCGTCACCTGCCACACGCCCTATCGCGCCGAGAACTTGCCGGAAGGGTGGCCCATCGTGGTCGGCAATGCCCTGTCTCGTGGCCATGTCGAAGTCGAAGCGGCGCTGGCTCGCGACTGCTTGGTCTTCTCTTTCCCGGAATTCCTGCGCCATTTCGTGCTCCCGGGAAAAAAGCGAATTGTCGTCGCGGGAACCCATGGCAAGACAACGACCGCTGCCTGCATCGCGTACATTCTGGAGAGACTCGGCGAATCCCCGAGCTTCCTTGTCGGTGGTCAGCCTCGGGATTTCCAGTTCGGTGGGCACAGAGGCCGCGGCAAATGGATTGTCCTGGAGGGCGATGAGTATGATTCAGCCTTCTTCGACAAGCGATCCAAGTTCCTTCACTATTTCCCTCATGTTCTTACATTAGGTCGGATTGAGTATGACCACGCTGATATTTTTCCGTCCCTCGATGATGTCAAACAGGCTTTCCGGCTTCTGCTCCGGCTTCTGCCGGCCGACGGTCTGGTCATAGCCTGTGGCGATGATCCGGCCACACGAGAGATCGCGGCAGGTGCGCCGTGCCGCGTCGTATGGGTCGGAGAGACCGAGAGTAACGACTGGCGACTGCTGTCGGACACGCATCGTCTCTGCTGGCACGCGCCGGGCAGGGGGGAGGGTGAAGCGGATTGGTCTATGTTCGGGAAACACAATCGGTTAAATGGCCTCATGGCCCTGGCAACCGTGATTGAGTCCGGCTATGCCCAGAAGATGGTCGCCGAGGCAATCGATGGCTTCAGCGGCGTGCGACGCCGTCTGGAACGGCTTCTTGAGACGGATGCGCTCGCGGTGATTGATGATTTTGCCCATCACCCGACTGCCGTCGCCTCCGCCATCGAGGCCGTCCGAGAACGGTACCCCCGCCGGCGGCTTGTCGCGGTCT
>CAZJAD010000016.1:25904-29439 GCA_964543855.1 uncultured Alphaproteobacteria bacterium | reverse complement strand
TTCACCATCGAGCCAGAGTTCCAACTCTCGAGATGCTGAATTCTCCGCTCCCAGCAAGAACGCCAACCGAAGATTGAGTTCGACGATGTCTTTTCCTTCTGCGTAAGGAGTTGTTCGATTCAAGAAGGGCGCCGATCCATTCGTTTCATAGCCAATTCGGTTATCTGCGCCGGAGAGAAATGCCAGGAGTCCGTTACGAAAAAAGCGTTTGAAGAGTACCGCGTGGGTCGGGTGGCGTTGGCGCAATTGTCGTACAAACGCAAGATTCGCCGGGATGCCTCGATGTCTTCCACGCTTGTCATACACGAGAATCTCGTTCACGAGTGGACAGTTCTTCAGAAGCGCGGCACCGGTTGAATCGAGAATCAGAGAAAGGTGAGCATCGGGGAAGGTCTTCCGAATGGCTCGGATGGCAGGTACGGCAACGAGGGTGTTGCCGATCGAGCCATTGCGAAAGATGAGAAAGCGCGGCGATCCTGCGCGCATATCAGACACCTTTGTCGAGAAACGAACGCGCCGCTTCGAAGACGCGGTCACTGGTAAGCGAGAGGAGTGAGTCTTTGCCCGGCGAAGGACCTGAGAGTGCGATGTGTGAGGCGTTGTGGGGAGGTGTCCAGAACTGAAAGGGTTCATCGCCGAAGAGAGTCAGCGTCGGGGTTCCCATCGCGACGGCCAGATGCTTCGGGCCGCCATCGTTGCCGATGAAGAGACGGCACTTCTTAAGGCAAGCTGCCAGAGTGGCAAGGTTCTCGGGCTGTACCACGCGTGCGCGCGAATCGCCGATGGAGCTCAGCAGAGAGCGTGCGGGATGCTCTTCCCCCGGACCGGCGAGAAGCACAATTGCCGTGTCGCACTCTTGAATTAGTCTCTGAGCCACCTCTACGAATCGCTCCGCAGGCCAGCGCTTGTGCGCACGACGACTGTGCACGCCCAGAGCAATCACAGCAGTTTCGGAGTCCCAACCCTGCTTCTCCCAGAGGTGTGACGCGGCGTCTTCGTCGTCGGATCGGAGAAAAAAATCCAGCCGGCTGTCTATCGGCAGTGTGTCTCCGAATGGCTGCGCAAGTTGCAGTTTGTGTTCGGCACTGTAGAGCGGGCTCTGGGGATCCTGACAAGGGACTCGGTGCGTGAAGGCCCAGCGCCGACCGCGATACGCGATTCCAACACGCACTGGAGCTCCACTCATTACGGAGAGGAGAGCGCTGCGCGGATCAGACAAGAAATCGAGAGTCGCTTCAGGGCGTTTCCGACGAACGAGCTGGACAGCGTGCCAGAATCTGACTCCGCGGCTCAGGGAGGAGACACCGATGATTTCTGAAACGGCAGGGTTATTTTCGAAGATCCGCCTGACACCGTTTTCGGCGAGGACGATGATCCGTGCCTGCGGGCGCAGGACGTGCAGTCTCCGCAGGGCCGGTGTCGCCATCAAACTGTCCCCGACCCGGCGGAAAAGGTGAGCGACGACGGTCGGGTCTTGCATGGAGAGTGTCGCGGCAATCTTCTCGTGCATTACGGTATGAAATGCCGAATTATCCGGCTCCGATCACTTCCGTATGACCTTCAGTGAACTGGAGTTCATAGAGCCGTCGATAGGTGCCATTGTGTGAGAGCAATTGCTCGTGACGTCCTGACTCGACGATTCGTCCCTTATCCACGACATAAATGCAGTCAGCTTGCTGAATCGTGGACAAACGGTGTGCGATAACAAGGGTCGTTCGTCCCTTCAGGAGCCGCGAAATCGCTTCCTGGATCAGGGTCTCCGATTCGCTGTCGAGAGACGAAGTCGCCTCATCGAGCATGAGAATCTGTGGATCGCACAGAACGGCCCTCGCGATGGCGATGCGCTGCCGCTCGCCGCCTGAGAGACGCGTTCCTCGTTCGCCGACGCGGGTGTCGTAGTGCTGCGGCAGCCTTTCAATGAAATCGTGAATATTGGCTGCCTGAGCTGCCGCTTTGACATCATCGTCCGTAGCGTCCGGTCTTCCATAGCGAATATTGTCGCGAATGGAGACATTGAAAAGGAGGGTTTCCTGAGTGACCACACCCATCAGACGCCGCAGCGAATCCAATGTTATATCCCGAAGATCATAGCCGTCGATGGAGATGCGTCCGTCGGTTGGATCATAGTAGCGGATGAGCAAATCGGCCAGCGTGGACTTGCCTCCACCCGAAGGGCCCACGAGAGCAACAACGGAGCCGCGTGGGATTTCCAGCGAGCAATCGTGCAGGACAGGCTCATTCGGCAGATAGGAGAATGAAACATGTTCGTAGCAAATCTTCCCGGTGAATTCCCTTAACGAATGGGCTCCCGGGGCATCCGCGATTTCGACTTTGGCATCCGCGATCTCCCAGAGTCTGCTCAGAACCGCCCGACCCTTCTGCATTTCATTGTACATTCGCGCGCAGATGGAAACCGGATGCATCATCGAGAAGAGGGCCGCGCAGAACACCACGAACTCGCCGGCAGTGATTCCTCCGGTTGCGCGAATGACAAGACCGCCGCCGTACCAAAGAACCAGAATTCCAATTGTTGTTGTGAGGAATTCCGAAAGAGGTGCTGCCAGACTGTCCAATCGCATGAACTTCAAATAGATTCGGAAGTAGCGGTAGCTTTCCTGGCGGAACCGTTTCATTTCGTGTCCGGCAGCGCGGAAGGCGAGTACAAGGCGTTGGCCGGTGAAGACTTCTTGAAGAAACCGGACGATGTCCGCGGTTTTCGCCTGGGCGCGGCCACTGTATGTTTTCAGTTTGTTTCCGATACGAGCGATCAGCCAGATGGCGGGTGGCACGATGACGAAGACAACCAGTGTCAATTGCCAGCTCACGATGAAGGCCAGTCCGAGAAGGACGAGCGTCACACTTGCGTTCCGAAGCAGCTCGGCGACATTCGAGACAGTGAAATGCTTAAGCGCGTTGACATCGTTCACCATCCGCGAAACCAGTTCGCCGGTTCCATAGTGCGCAAAGAAGGGAAGGCTATGCTTCTCAATTCGCTCGAAGAGGTCGTTCCGCAACATCATCACTGATTTCTCTTCGACTCGAATGAAAACGACTTTTTGCAGATAGCCACTGGCCGTCTTGAAAAAAATGAGGAGAATCCCAATGAAACAAATCCAACCGAGGACTCTCGCGCCCGGATTCTCGTGAAGCAAATCCAAAAGGCTCGCTTTTGCGTGCTCGCTGGCATCGCCGAAGCTCTGTTCGCGGCGCAGGGCTTTGCCGTATTCGTCTGTTACCCCATGGCCGAGCTGGTTCAACTGTTGAGTGAAAGGAACGCTGGCTCTGAGCTGGCTTCGCGCAATATCGTCTTGTGTTCGGGGCGTTAGCACGACATCGAAAACCGGATAGAGCATCGCGATCGAGAATCCGCTGAACAGAGCGAAGACGCCCATGAGCGCGAGCCCCAGCAGAATCCGCGCCGTTTGCGGTCGCAGGTATTTCAGCAGTCGTCCGTAGCCCTTCATTTTGCGCGCGCCTTGAGATTAAGCTCCTTGAGAGTAGCGTACTTCAAGAACGTATAATAGCCGCTCATCCA
>CAZJAD010000016.1:21479-25804 GCA_964543855.1 uncultured Alphaproteobacteria bacterium | reverse complement strand
CCGCTGTGATTGATGAAGCGGTTGAGGTAGAAGGCATGCCGGTTCAGTTCGAAGCCGTCGAATTCGTCAAGTTTCTTTCCGAGGCTAAGGATTTCGCGGCGCAATTCCGGGCTGACTTCCTCGTCGGCATCAAGACACAAAACCCAGTCCGTTTTCGCAGCCGCAACGCCGAAATTTTTCTGATCGGCAAAACCGGTCCATTCGCGCACCAGCACATCCGCGCCCATCTCTCGCGCGAGAGCCACGGTTCCATCCGTGGAACCGGAATCCACAACGATATAATGCTGGCAGAAATCGGCGCTGGCGAGGCAGCGACGCAGATTCGCCTCTTCGTTCAGCGTGACAACGACCGCCGCAATGGGCAGTTTCTCTCCTGTCATTCCGCTCCAATTCTGGCTTCGCGATAGAAAGCGAGTGTCTGGTCGACCATAAGCGTCCGAGTGAATTCACTCAGGGCCAGCCTTTTGCCTTCAGCACCGCGTCGCTTTCGTTCCATTTCGTTTTTCAGTGCGTCTGCAAGAGCGGCTGCCAGTTTGTCCACGCTGCCCACCGGAACGATCCATCCGTTGACGCCGTCTCGGACGACATCGGGCAAGATATTCACATCGGTGGCTACGATGGGAATGCCGAGTGACATGTACTCAAGTGCGACTCGGCAGATGGCTTCTGATCGCAATGACGGAATCACTCCGACGGCAAGTTCGGCCATAGCCTCCCGTACATCCTCCAGTTTTCCTGCAAAGACGACTCTGTCGCCAATCCGGAGCTCTCGAGCGTATTGCGCCAAGTCATCGGCTGTCTGTTCCGCTGCATCCTCGCCCACTACCAGTATTCTTGCTCTTGGAAAATCGGCGGCGATTCGCGCAAATGCCTCGAGCAGAAAGCGATGGCCTTTTTCAGGCGAGAGTCGCGCCACGACTCCGAGAAGCACAGAGTTGTCATCGATTCCGTATCGCTGCCGGAAGTTTGTGCGTGAGATGTCTCCAGCGAAGGCTTCACTCTCAAAACCGGGATAGATGACGCGCACTTTCTCAGGACGCAGTCGAAATGCGTTCAGGTAGCGCTGCTGCGACGCTCTGCAGGTCACGATAACACCGTCGGCGACCGCCTGATGAAGCCATCGGTTTACAAGATTCTTTTTCGGAGGCCGCGGATCACCGGCGGTCCGGATGAGGGCTGCCTCGGGCACATGGCGTCTGCGGTAGAGTGACAGGTAGAGGTGGCCGGGAGGGCAGTGCGGATTCAAGACCTCCGGTTTGAAACGGTCCAGCGTGTGGGCGACGAGTCTCCTCGCTTGCTGCACATCGATGGGAGTCACTCGATTCAGATTGGCACTGGCGTCGTGAGGAATTCCGCGTTCGAGCAGCCAGCCGGCCAGCGGTGACCCCCGCTGAGCAAGGACGAAGACCTCGTGTCCGGCCGCGAGCAATCCCTCGGCGAGTTCGCGACAGTGCCAAGCGAGTGCGTTGGCGAACCGGACATATGCCGTCAGCAGAATGCGCAGACCACCGCTCCATGACTTATCTAAACCTTAAATATACGACCAACGCGCAGAATTGTCAAGAGCTTGTCAGCAATCCGGTTTGCGATAAGCCGAATTTATCGCTATTATTAGATGTTTTTACCATATGCTGAAATGAGCGCTCTCACTGGAACTCGGGAGAGGTCCACATGTCCAAGATGTTCCACGCTATTCTCGTAGCTGTCATTTGCCTGAGTGCTTCGATTGTCTTCGCCCAGCCTCGCGCAGTGACAATCCTCCATGTGAATGATATTCATGGCCATTTCTTGCCTGAGTCAGCTCTCCGGCAGGGTGACACGGTGCAAATCGGCGGCTTCGCAGCCCTGTCCCATTATCTGAGAGAGGAGCGGGCAGGAAATCCCCACACTCTCTTTCTTAACGCCGGTGACCTCATGACTGGAAATCCCATCTGTAACATGGAACACCGGGGCGTCTTTGGTGGAGCGCTCGTTGAGCTCTTGGAGATGCTTGACTGCGATGCGGATGTTATCGGCAACCACGAATTCGACATTTCACAGAAAAACGCACGCAAGCTCGCAGCCATGTCTGCTTATCCGACACTTTGCGCTAATATCGTCGATACGGCAGGGCAACTGTTTGCGCCCGCTGCGGTGACAACATGCGAGGTCAACCGCTTGCGTATCGGTATCATTGGCCTTGTGCTTGATGACTTGCCGCATGTGGCGAATCCCGCTCATCTGGAGGGTTTGCAGGTGAAGGATATTGCGGAAACCGCGCAGGAATATATCGACGAACTCGATCCCGTGACAGACCTTATTATTCTGCTCACTCACAACGGATTTGACAACGATCGCGAGCTGGCTCGCCAGGTAGAGGGCGCCGATATTATTGTTGGCGGTCACTCCCATACACGCCTGAGTGAACCGGTGCGCGAAAACAGAATCTTGATCGTTCAAGCGGGTTCGTATCTGAAAGACCTCGGCGTTCTGGATTTGGAGGTGGCGGGAGATACCGTCTACAGTTGTCGCAATCGCCTCGTTCCTCTTCTGGTGAGTGGTACGCAACCGGACTCCACGGTCGTGGCTTTTTGTGACAGTCTCGAGGCGGTCCTCGACGCGGAGTACGGTCAGGTGATCGGTCAGCTCGCTGCAGATTGGATTCATGGTTATGAGGAGGAGAGCAATGTCGGAAGCTGGATCTGTGACCGCCTGCGCGAGGCGTTCAAAGCTGATGTGGCGCTTGTCAACGCGGGTGGTATTCGAACAGACATTCCGGCCGGTCCTGTCACGAAACTCCACGTAGCCCAGCTACTCCCTTTCAACAACAGCATCGTCCTGTTCTCCGCCACTGGCACCGAGCTTCAGAGATTTGCGGGGAGGCAGGGGCGCGTGCAGGCTTTCCGTGAGCACGGGATCGTGGAGATGTCCGGCATGAAGATCGCGTATCGTCAGCGCGGCGGGGAAATCGAGATTGTGAATTGCGAAATCGGCAATGAGCCGCTCGATATCGAACGCGAATACCAGATTGTCTCAATCGACTATGTGGCCGAGAGTCAATACGAGAGGTATTTGGATTTCCGACCACAAAATATTCAGTACACCGGACAGATGATTTCGGATTTCATCATCGAAGAACTGAAGAAGTCGAAAGGGCCGATTTTCTCAGAGGTTGAAGGGCGTCTCAAGCGGGTTCCTTGAGGCAGCAATTACTCATCCCCAAACGGGTGCTTGCTCGAAGGCAGTGCTGCCGCGTGCCGTGGGCTTGTCGGGCAGCAATGAGAAATACTTCTCCAGAGTATCGAGGACTTCAGTTCCTGAAGTCAGTCTCACGACTTCGCTCTTCATCGCTGCGCTGTGAGGCAGACCTCGCAGATAACTGATTGCATGCTTGCGAAAATGTCGTACGGCGCGCTCTTCACCGTAGAATTCGATCATTCCCTCCAGTTGCTGGCGCGCGGCCTGAAATCGTTCGCGGGGTGTCGGCGGTGGTAGCGGTGTGCCACTTGAGAAGAGTGCGTTCGCTTCGCGAAATATGAATGGATACCCCATTGCGCCGCGTCCTACCATCACCGCATCGCACCCTGTTTGATTCCGGAGTGCGACGGCATCCTCGGCGTCTTTCACATCACCATTCCCAATAACGGGAACAGCGACTTTCTGCTTCACTTCGCCGATCCAATCCCAGTGAGCTCGCCCTGAGTAGAACTCCGTGCGCGTTCGTGCGTGGATCGTCGCCCAAGATGCGCCGCTTTCTGCTGCGACGCGTGCGGCATCGACGGCGTTGATCGAGTGCTCATCCCACCCGGCCCGCATTTTCACGGAGACGGGCAGACGTGTCGCTTTGACAGCCGCCTCGACGATTGCTCCGAGCAGCGGAAGATCCTTCAGAAGCGCGGCACCGCCTGAATACTGCACGATTTTCTTGACGGGACAACCGAAATTCAGATCCAGGCCGTCTGGTTCGAGCTCCTCCAGGACCTTGGCGACATCCGCCGCCATTCGTGGGTCCACGGCGAAATACTGCAGCACAATGGGCCGCTCTTCCTGCGTGAATTTGGCCAGTTGATAGGTTTTCGGGTTCCGTCGCCGCGTTCCTTCGCCCGAGAGCATTTCAGAGAAGACGAGTCCGGCTCCGTATCGCTTCGCAAGGCGGCGCATTGGCGAATCGGTGTATCCCGCCATCGGCGCGAGGACCACCGGTGAATCCAATTCAAACGGACCTAAACGCGTTTTGAGTGTCATGACATTGGCACCAAGCAGACGGGTCAGGCGGTTTTCCGAGCGGTGGCAATCAGTTCGGTGGAAAACCATTGGAGCGGAATAGGAGGGAGCAGCCATGTTCC
>CAZJAD010000016.1:0-21379 GCA_964543855.1 uncultured Alphaproteobacteria bacterium | reverse complement strand
GTCAACAGAACGCGGCCGCCCTTCCGGAGAGCGCGGGCGATGTTTTTCAAGGTTCGCTGATTCTCGGCATCATCCCCGAATCCGAAAGTGCAGCCAAGAACAACGACGGCGTCGAATTTCTCTTTGAACTTCGTCGTTCGCATGTCGCCGACCTGAAAGCTGGCGTTGGCTTTTCGCTTGACGGCGAGCCTCTGGGCGCACTTGACCAGCGGAGGTGAGATGTCTATTCCCACAACTTCCAGACCGAGTTCCGCCAGGAGCACCGCTTGAAAACCCGCTCCGCAGCCCAAGTCGAGGAGGCGTTGGCCCTTTCGGAGTTTGAGTACCTCTTTGCAGTATCTCACGACCTGCTGAGTCTTCATCGAGCGGGCGTGGTCGCCTTCCACGAGCCGGACATTCCAGAATTCGGCCCAGAAATCATCCCAGTTCCTGGTGATACGCCGGAAGCGTTTTGGCTTTCTTGATTTGTTGCTCTTCATCCTTCCTTTACGCGAATCTCTGGGTCGAAGCCTATCGCGTTGACAGGTAGCCCTTCCACAGTCTGTTCAAAGCGTTCTCCAATGGAGCCGCCAGATGTTCGGGTGTATCGGTCACCTCGGG
Organism: uncultured Alphaproteobacteria bacterium; assembly: GCA_964543855.1. GTDB lineage: Bacteria > Electryoneota > RPQS01 > RPQS01 > DYHQ01 > CAZJAD01. Next base: position 20,779 of record CAZJAD010000016.1, on the reverse strand, counting down.
CTCGTTGGGCAGCACGGCGTAGGGGACCTTGATGTCTTGGAGCGTGAGCACGCCTTCCTTGTGTGGCGCGAGCTTGTGCCAGTCGTTCACTTTGTAGTAAAATTCCATCTTGTCATCTGGCAGCGAGTGAAACAGGATCGAATCCGCCTCTTCGGGCTTGAATCGACGCCGATTCTTGCGCACGGATTCCTCATACGAGACATCGATGTAGAGAATTCCGGCCCGTCTGAGGATTTCAGGCGAAAGCACAGAGAAGGTGTGGGCAAGGGCATTCTCACCTCCTCGTGCGAACTCGACGAGGATTGTCTTCTCAGCGACCTTTGGGTCACGCAGGAGTTTTGAGTAGGCGATATTCATTCTCTCCAGAAAGAAATCCCAGAGCCACGGGTCTTTGAACCAGTATTTCTCGTCCGAATAGAGTCGTGGACGGCCGTATTTGGTGAAGATGTCATCTTCCTCGAATTTCTCCCAGATGTACGGGAAGTCGTCCACTTCGGCAATCTCACCGATGTGGAATCGCCGCCTGCGCTCCACGGAGTCCAGTTTCTTAAGAAAATCAATTACTTCGCTTTTGCCAGCCGCTGGCCGGGCGGTCAAGATGATCGTTTGGAAGATCTGCATCACAGATGTCTCCAACAGCATATGGGATATGGGTCGCTCGGTTCAGGACAAAGAAGAGAAAATCTGACGAAAGAAGCAAGCGGCGCCAGGCAGAGGGCCGTCGGTTTCCTTGAACTTCGGGCTTGGGGAAGAGGAGGTTGTGTAGCGGAGACTACCGGTGATCTTTCAGCCAGCGGCAGAAATCAGCAAGTCCTTGCTTGAAGGGGATTGTGTGGCGGAAACTGAGCTCGCGCTCTGCCAGTGTCGTGTCGGCATAGGTCTGGAAGACATCGCCGGATTGGAATGGGAGTTGCTCGCGCTTCAGAGGCATCTGGAGAGCTTCGGACAAGTCCCGAAGCAGCTCTTCGAGGGTGACCGGGTTGTTGGATCCAAGGTTGAAGGTGCCGTAGCGGGGTGGGCCGGACTTGCTGCACCAGCCCATAGCCCCTTGAATGCCCGTGAGAATGTCCTGAATGTGCGTGTAGTCTCGCCGCGATGTGCCATCACCGAAGACAGGCAAGGGCTTTCCGGCGAGAGCCAGTTCGGCGAACTTACGGATAGCCAGGTCAGGTCGCTGTCGTGGTCCGTAAACGGTGAAGAGGCGCAGGCAGGCAACCGCCATGCCATAGAGGTGATGGTAGGTGTAACAAATCGCTTCCCCCGCTTTCTTGCTCGCACCATAGGGAGAAAGCGGCTGGTCCGTCGAGTCTAATTCTCGGAACGGAACTTCGTCTCGGTTGCCGTAGACCGATGACGAAGAGGCAAATACAAACCGTTTGACACCTGCTTTGCGAGCAGCTTCAAGCTGGACAATGGTGCCGCGCACATTGGTGTCCATGCAAAGCTCCGGCGCTTCTATCGAGGCACGAACACCGGGCCTCGCGGCGAAGTGAAGCACGACGGAGATTTTGTGCTCCCGGAAGATTCGATCGGCCAGACGCGCGTCCCGGATATCGCCTTCAACCAGCGAGAAGTTCGGGTTTGCCTTTGCGCTCTGAAGGTTCTCTTCCTTTGTTTGACGCGCATAGCCGGGATCAAAATTGTCTACGCCGATGACCCGATGGCCACGCTTCAGGAGCAGGTCACAGACATGCGATCCAATGAAACCGGCCGCTCCGGTCACGAGCACAGCAGAGGAGGTGTTATCGGTCAAAGCTCGACCTCACTTGAGCCACGCGGGAAGTATGGTTTCGCGATGCGAGAACAAGCTAATCTAAGAACAATATCTTCGAGAGTCAATTCTCACTGTGGAGTCCTCCGGACCCCACCAGAGACAAGAGAGCAAACACCTTGACAAAACCCGTCGAATTTTATATATTTAGGAGTGATAGCGCCCTGGCGGAGTAGCTCAGTTGGTTAGAGCGGTGGCTTCATAAGCCATGTGTCGGGGGTTCGAGTCCCCCCTCCGCTACCTCTTCTATGTGCGCGCCTGGCTGGAGGTACAGGCTGTCGCAGTCTCTACCCGCCGCCGCGGCGGGTTATTCGTTTGCGGGAACGCGTATGCAGGCATCTGAATCTGACATTCTGCACAAGGTTCGAGCTGCCCTGAGTGACGACGCTCAAGGCCGACGGCTGTTGCTTGCGGTGTCGGGCGGTCTGGATTCGGTGGCCATGCTCGACATCGTCGTACGGTTAGCTCCGGAGCTCGGGTGCGAGCCCGTCGTTGGCCATGTTGACCATGGGTTGCGACCGGAGTCGCAGGCCGATGCCGAGTTCGTCTCCCGCTTGGCCGATCGCTTGGGACTGCGGTCTTTGAACCGGAAAGGGGATACGCTCGCGCTTGCCCGCCGAGAGAAGCTGTCGCGGGAAGCGGCCGCGCGGAAGCTGCGATACCAGGCTCTGGGCGAAATGGCGGAGGAGGCCGGGTGTGATTGGATTCTCACGGCGCATACGGCGGACGATTCCGCTGAGACTTTCCTCATGCGTTTCATTCAGAGTACGGACTGGTGGGAGTGGACTTCGATTCCGCGCAAGTGGGGAAAGGTCTTGCGACCGATGATTGCGGTCCGTCGTGCAGATGTCAAACGCTACGCCCTTGGCCGAGGTGTTGCCTGGCGTGACGATGCCTCGAACGAGGATCCCCGATTCCGGCGCAACTACCTGCGTTTGAAGGTCATGCCGCGACTTGTCGAGCAAGGTGGGGGGCTGGACATCCCGGCTTTGGCACGAGCAGGCAGCGAAATCAGGGACATTGTGGAAGATGTGTTGAGGCAGGCTGATAAGTATGTAGTTGAGGTGTCGACGGGTCACCAGCGTGCCAAGAAGTTGCTTGCAATTCCCGATATTTTCTGTTATTTTAGCTTGATGCCTTGGGCCCCGGTCGAACGAGCCGTTGCCCAGCTCCTGCGAATGCCGGACTTCCGGTGGCCAGCCTGGCGCCGGCGCCAAGTTGCTGCTTTCATCGCGGGGCAGGCTCCGAAAGGCAGACTGAGCGTCGGCTCCGACATTGACCTCGTGCGCAATGGGCCCAGGCTGGCGGTGGCCCGTTGTTTGCCTACAGATATTCGCTATGATGTGCGTGGGCCCGGCCGGCTCACTCTTAATGGTATAGGTGAGCTCGGACTGTCTATCCGCCCGAATAACGGAGTTATCGGGAATGGTACTCGCATCCAGGCGAGAGCAGATCTGGTCGGGCAGCGACTCCAGCTTCGCACTTGGCGCCCTGGCGATGCCCTGGACATCGTCGGGCGGGGGCCTCGCAAAGTCTCGCGTCTGCTAAGCGAGTTGCATGTTGACCCGGCCTCGAGGATGGGCGCTTTGGTTTTGTGCGATGAAGAAGGGCCTGTCTGGCTGGTGGGGCACTGGAGCGATCAGCGAATCAGGCCGTTTTCAACAGACACGACTGTCCTGGAACTCGAATGGAAAACCACCGAACCACTGTGTTGATTGGCAATGATGAAATCGTCGGTGAGCCACCGCGACAGTTCCGCCGCTTCCTGCGTGGCGATGCCATCGATGAGCGCGTGCGTGAGATGGCTCAGAAGCTTCGAGCGGAATACATGGACAAGCGTCCGATCATGGTCGGCGTCTTGAACGGGAGTTTTGTCTTTCTGGCGGATCTGATTCGCTATATGGCCATTCCGTGCGAGGTTGATTTCGTCAAAATTTCAAGCTATGAGAAGGCGATGCAATCCTCCGGGATCGTCTTCATGAAGAAGGATTTGGACGCGGATGTGGCAGGCCGACATGTCATTCTGGTTGAGGACATCGTGGATACGGGCGGGTCGGTCCAATTTCTGCTGAGTCACTTTGCGAAGAAAGGACCTGCCAGCTTGGCTGTTGTGACACTTTTCCTCAAACCGGAGGTCTTCAAGGCCAAGTGCTCGTTGGACCATGTAGGATTTGAGATTCCGGATCGGTTCGTCGTCGGCTACGGATTGGATTGTGCCCAGCAGTGGCGGCATCTTCCTGACCTGTACGCGCTCATAGACGAGCCGTCCTGATACTCTGGAGTGGATTGCTTTTGGACGAGGATCGCGACAAGAAGAAGAAACCACCCGATGACAAGATCGAGTGGAGGCGAGCAACGAAGACTCTGTACATCTTCCTGTTCATCGCCCTTGCTATCATTGTCTTCTCGCAGATCAGGTTCGGTGAACAGGAGATTGGCAAGTCCTACGCCGAATTCGAGCAGTTGGTCAATGAGGGCAAGGTCACCAAAGGCACGATCGAGGATCAGGTGTTCCGGGGCGAGTTGAAGTCCGGAGAGCGTTTCCACACGACTTTGCCGCCCTATATGGACGGCGAGATGCTGAACCAATGGCGCGAGAAAGGCGTCTCTTACGAGTTCAAAGTCAAGCGTCCGGACTTAGGCAGCTACCTCATTGGGGTGCTCCCGTGGATATTCCTTCTGGGCTTTGGGTTTTTCATCTTGCGTCGTATTCAGAGCGGTGGGGCTCCCCGTGGGATCTTCTCATTCGGCAAGAGCCGCGCCAAACTGATACTCGAGAACAAATCGCCCGTGACCTTCGCGAATGTCGCTGGAGCCGACGAAGCCAAGGAAGAATTGGAAGAAGTGATTGCGTTCCTGCGAGACCCCAAGAAATTCCAGAAGTTGGGGGGCAGGATTCCACGCGGCGCGCTCCTGCTTGGCCCGCCGGGAACTGGAAAGACATTGCTTGCGCGAGCTGTCGCAGGGGAAGCGGGAGTGTCCTTTTTCTCCATGAGCGGCGCCGATTTCGTCGAGATGTTTGTCGGGGTGGGCGCTAGTCGCGTTCGGGACTTGTTCGAGCAAGGCAAGAAGCACGCGCCGTGTATCATTTTCATCGATGAGATTGATGCGGTGGGTCGTCAGCGAGGGGCCGGTTTGGGTGGTGGTCACGACGAGCGCGAGCAAACCTTGAATCAGCTTCTCGTGGAAATGGATGGTTTTGACCCGAATGAAGGGGTCATTCTGCTGGCTGCGACGAACCGACCCGACATCTTGGATCCCGCGCTGACCCGGCCGGGTCGCTTTGACCGACAGATCGTTGTAGACCGACCCGATGTGCGCGGGCGCGAGGGGATTCTGCGCGTCCATACGAAGAATATTCCTCTGTCGGAGGATGCCAATCTGGCGGTGCTGGCCAAAGGGACACCCGGCCTCTCCGGGGCGGATCTGGCCAACCTGGTGAACGAAGCGGCCCTTATCGCTGCGCGACACGATGCCGATTTTGTGACCATGGCCGATCTGGATCAAGCCAAGGACAAGGTCATGATGGGAGCCGAACGGAAGTCGCTCCTCATCAGTGCGGACGAAAAGCGGTCGACCGCTTACCACGAAGCCGGGCATGTGCTGGTAGCGAAACTCATTCCGAACAGCGACCCCGTCCATAAGGTGACGATTATTCCTCGGGGCCGAGCCTTGGGTCTCACTCACTTCCTGCCTCTGGACGAGAAGCACAATTATCCCCGCAGCTACCTCGAGGGGATGCTAGTGCGTCTGTTAGGAGGCCGCGCGGCGGAGCTCATCGTCTTTGAGGAGACGACGACGGGGGCAGGCGACGATTTGGACAAAGCGACTCAGATCGCTCGCAAGATGGTCTGTGAGTGGGGGATGTCGCCGAAGCTGGGTCCCTTGACTTTTGGTCGGAAAGAAGAGGAGATTTTTATCGGTCGTGAGATCACTCAGGTCCGCGACTACAGCGAACAAACCGCCCAGCTTATTGACGCCGAAGTGCAGCGTATTGTCAGTGAAGCGGATGATACGGCCCGGCGGTTCCTTCTTGAGAATCGGGATCGCCTGAACCGCCTGGCAAACACCCTGCTTGAGCGCGAATGTCTCGACGGCGACGAGATTGACGAAATCCTGCAACTCCCGCAGCAGGATTCCTGAGAATCCCCAGAACAAATTCCCTGTTTTTGTTATGGACTGCCGATGGGCGACACCACAAGGTCTTCCCAGTTGATTGACCAGGATAAAATCAGAAAGGCCGTTCACTCCATTCTCGAGGCGATCGGAGAAGATCCCTCTCGCCCGGGTCTCGTCAACACTCCCGATCGGGTCGCGCGCATGTGTGCCGAAATATTCGGCGGCGTCGGGCGCATCCCATCGGAAGAAGTGGAGCTCTACCCGACTGAGAATGAAGATGAGATGATTATCGTGCGCGATCTCCCGTTCTATTCGATGTGCGAGCACCACCTGTTGCCTTTCTGGGGATTCGTTTCCATTGCCTATATTCCCAAGAACAATTTGGTGACGGGTTTTTCGAACCTCGCCCGAATCGTCCGGGTCTTCGCGGCTCGACCGCAATTGCAGGAGCGCATGACGGTGGAGATTGCCGAAACCCTCATGGAGAAGCTGAAGCCTCTGGGTGTGTTTGTTGTGATGCGAGCCCAGCACCTGTGTCTGATGATGCGCGGCGAGAAAGTCCACGGAACTTGGACCGTCACATCGGCGATGCGCGCTGCCATGCGTCGAGAAGCGACGCGACTCGAAGCCCTGCACCTCATGGACAACAAGTGAGCGATGGATGCCCGTGGGGGAGATGATTGACAAGGAGACCTTGCGGTCGGGAGCATTGAAGCCCGCGGTTTTTCGGCATGCGGGCGGGGAGCTTCCCATCGGTCGTCGCACTTTGTTGATGGGCGTGGTGAATGTCACGCCCGATTCGTTTTCCGATGGTGGCCTTTTCCTGAATCCGGAGGCGGCAGTCCGCCAGGCTCTCGCCTTGGCTGACGAGGGCGCGGACATCTTGGATATCGGAGCCGAGTCCACTCGCCCGGGCAGCCTGCCCATTTCGGCAGAGGAGGAGCTCAGTCGGCTCGTGCCCGTCATTGAGGCGGTTGTCTCGAGGACGAGAGTCCCTGTTTCAGTCGATACCTACAAGGCGTCTATCGCCGAGGCCGCGCTGAGTGCGGGAGCCGTAATTGTCAACGATATCTCCGGGTTCCATTTCGATGAGAAGATGCCGGAGGTTTGTGCCCGCCAGAAGGCTGGCGTTGTGCTCATGCACATCAAAGGGACCCCACGCGATATGCAACGGGATCCGGCCTATGAGGACCTGTTCGGCGAAGTAATCGCCTACTTGAAAGAGGGTCTGAAGAAGGCGGATGATGCAGGAATCGAAAAAGAACGGATTCTGCTGGACCCGGGCATCGGTTTTGGCAAGACGTTTGACGACAATTACCGACTGATTGCCGGACTGCGTCGGCTCGCTGCTCTCGGTTATCCTGTGCTCGTCGGTCCCTCGCGCAAGGGTTTCACGGGGCAATTCAGCGGTTTGCCAGCACAGAAGCGGCAATTTGCGACGGCCGCGGCCCTAGCCCTGTGCATTGTCAACGGCGCGTCGGTTGTCCGTGTGCATGATGTGGCGGAGATGAGCGAGGTCGCGGCGATTGCCGATCGTTTCCTCCAGGTGACCGGTGAATGTGGATGACGCGGCGCAGATTGTCCCGATGACCGTGGGGCATCTCCCCGAGATCGTGGCGATTGAGCGCGCCAGCTTTCGCGATCCCTGGCCTGCGGCCAGCTTCCGTGACCTCATTCGAGAGCCTGTTTCGAGCTGGGTTGCTCTAAAAGAAGGTCGGGTCGCTGGTTATCTGGTGACGCTCTGGGTCGCCGACGAGATCCACTTGCTCAATATCGTCGTGCGGGAGGACATGCGCCGCCGTGGACTGGGGACGAAGTTTTTTGCGTTCCTGCTTCAGATGGCCCATGTCCGAGGGAGTCGAACGATTTTCCTGGAAGTGCGCGTTTCCAATGAGGCTGCTCTGAAGTTCTACCAGAAGATAGGCTTCCGCTTCAGCTACCGACGCAGAGGTTACTACGGTGATGGCGAAGACGCGTGGGTGATGGAGCATGAGATTCCGAAGCCGGATGAGCCTGATGATTAGGGCGGAATGGTCAGGCTGAAATCTGGAGAAGCTGTCGAGGCATCTATGCGAATGGACTGGTTCCGAAAGGGGCGTGAAGGGGTAACGACGCAGGCGAAGAAGGAGACCCCGGACGGCCTCTGGGTCAAATGTGAGAGCTGTGGTGAGATCATCTTCCGCCGCGAGTTGGAAAGGCTCTTCCTGGTTTGCCCGAAATGCCGTTTTCACTTTGCAATGCCGAGCTCGCAGTACATTTCTCTCCTTATGGACGATGAAGCTTGGGAAGAGATTGATGCCGATTTGCGTCCGCAGGACCCGTTGCTTTTCCGTGATACTCAGAGGTATCCCGAACGCATTTCCAGAGCAGTCAGGAAGAGTGGTTATCAGGAGGCGATTCAGACCGGTGTTGGTGAGTTGGATGGCCATCGTGTCGTGCTTGGGGTCATGAACTTCGGTTTCTTTGGGGGATCTGTCGGCTCCGTGGTCGGAGAGAAGATTGCCCGAGCGGTCGATCGCGCTCGCGCCGATCGGCGAGCGGTGATCACGATCAGTTCATCGGGAGGCATGCGCATGCAGGAGGGTATGATCTCCCTCATGCAAATGGCCAAGGTGAGCGTTAAGTTCAGTCAATTGGCTGCGGCCAAGCTTCCGTATATCTCTATCCTGACCAATCCCACGACGGGAGGAACGACAGCATCCTTCTGCATGCAAGGGGATATTATTATTGCCGAACCTCGCGCCTTGATCGGCTTTGCCGGTCCGCGTGTGATTAAGCAGACCATCGGTGAAGACCTGCCGGAAGGGTTTCAGCGATCCGAGTTTCTGCTCGAACACGGTTTTCTCGACCGCATTATCGAACGAAAAGACATGAAGAGGGAATTGGCCGAGATTCTGTCGTTCTTTGCTGACGGAGCGAGCAAGTCAAAGTGAGAATTCTTCTGTCCAACGATGACGGGATTCATTCGCCTGGTCTGCGTGCTCTGGCACACGCCCTGCGTCCTTTGGGCGAGGTCTGGGTGGTCGCTCCGGAGAGTGAGCAGTCATCGGTGGGACACGCCATTTCGCTGGCGAATCCCATCTGGGTCAGTCCCTATCCCTTCGACGCTGTGCACGCCGCGTTTGCCGTACGAGGGACGCCAGCCGACTGCGTCAAGCTGGCTCTGACCGCTCTAATGCCACACCGACCAGATGTTCTGCTTTCCGGCATCAATCGTGGAGAGAACACGGGTATTTCTGTGCTTTACTCAGGGACGGTCTCCGCTGCGACTGAAGGCACGATCAGCGGCGTTCCGTCCGCGGCGATTTCTCTCGACTCGTTCACATCCGATCGATTCGGCCCGGCGGCGCAGCTGGGACGACAGTTGGCCGAGATGATCGTCCAGCACGGTCTCCCAAAGGGCACTCTTCTCAATGTCAATGTCCCTGACCTCCCGGAAGAGGAGTTGCGGGGTATTCGCATCACGCGACAGGGCCAGGTTCGCTGGCAGGAAGTGTTCGAGAAGCGGCTTGACCCTCGAGGTCGAACCTACTACTGGATGGATGGGCACAAAGTCGAAGTCGAGGAGCCGCCGGACTCGGATGGGCGTGTCGTTTCCGAGGGCTTCGTATCAATCACTCCAATTCGTCTCGACATGACAGACAAAGGATTTATCTCTGATTTGAAGGCGTGGCCTCTCGAGCAGCTCGTGACAAGACCTGCATGATGGCGTCCAAACCCGGGAGCATTCCTCATCGAACGCGTCGTTGTTCTTGATTTCGGATCACAGACAACCCAGCTTATTGCGCGTCGTATCCGCGAAGCCGGGGTGTACTGTGAGATTCTGCCTCACAACAGGCCTCTTGAGGAGATTCGCAGCGGAGAGACACGGGGCATAATTCTCTCGGGAAGCCCTGCCAGTACGAGAGCGCCGGACGCGCCGCGTCTTCCCGACGGGCTCTTTGACTTGAAGTTGCCGCTCCTGGGGATCTGTTACGGTTTGCAGCTCATTGCCCGGCATTTCGGCGCGGAAGTGCAAGTGGGCAATCAGCGGGAATTTGGCCGCGCTAAGCTGCGGCTCATTCGGAAAAGCCCGCTGTGGAAAGATCTCGAGTCGGAGCAGGTCGTGTGGATGAGTCACGGGGATCATCTGTCCGAACTCCCTCCGGACTTCGTCCACCTGGGTCAGACGGAAGGCAAGGCTGTCTCGGCGATAGCCCACTCGACCCTGCCCGTTTTCGGAGTCCAATTCCATCCGGAGGTATCCCACACGCCGAATGGCTCGCGGATGCTTGCGAATTTCGCCTACGAGGTTTGTGGTTGCACCGGAGGTTGGGGAGCGGAAGCCTTTCTGGAGCGCACGATCCCGGAGATTCGGAAGCGTGTCGGGACAGGCAAGCGCGTGTTGTGTGGGCTTTCCGGAGGAGTCGACTCGGCGGTTACGGCAGCAGTCCTTGCGCGTGCCATCGGCGATCAGTTGACTTGCGTGTTTGTGGACAACGGTCTGTTGCGAAAGAATGAGGTGTCGCAGGTCGCGAATACCTTTGGCACTTACCGGCATCTGAATCTTCGAGTCGTGGATGCGCGCGAGCGTTTCCTGAGTCGGCTCAAGGGTGTTACCGATCCCGAAGAGAAGCGAAAGATCATTGGTGAGGAATTCGTGGCCGTCTTTCAGGACGAGGCGGCCAAGATCGAGAGCTTGCAGTTTCTTGCTCAGGGCACTCTCTATCCTGATGTTATTGAGAGCACATCGGTTCGTGGGCCATCGGCCACGATCAAGTCTCACCATAATGTCGGCGGTCTTCCCGCAGCACTGCACCTGAAACTGATCGAGCCTCTGCGGGAGTTGTTCAAGGACGAGGTTCGCGCCGTCGGCCGTCTGCTGGAACTGCCGCCCGAAGTCGTGGAACGCCATCCGTTTCCCGGCCCGGGTCTCGCGGTGCGCATCGTGGGCGAGGTTACGCCGGAGAGGCTGGCGATTCTTCGTGAGGCCGATGCGATTTTCCTCGAAGAACTTCGCCGCAGCGATTGGCTCGGGGCCGTCTCACAGGTTTTCGCTGTTCTGCTGCCCGTGCGCACGGTGGGTGTCATGGGTGATGAGCGAACCTACGAATCGGTCGTCGCGCTGCGTGCCGTAGACACATCAGACTTCATGACGGCAGATTTCACGCGCCTGCCGTGGGACATTCTGGCGCGAGTCGCCAGCCGTATCACCAACGAAGTGCACGGCGTGAATCGCGTCGTCTTCGATATAACGACGAAACCCCCGGCTACAGTGGAGTGGGAGTAGGCAAACAGGTTATGTAGAGAGCTGTCCATTAGCCTCGGCAGCATGTTTCGTTCACGGTTTGGTAGATAGTGCCTCCGAACCACTTCACTAAAGGAGAAGGTTCCATATGTGCGGAATCATCGGCTATGTCGGTCACCGGGAGGTCATCCCTTTGCTCATCCACGGGCTGAAGCGGATGGAGTACCGTGGATACGATTCGGCCGGGATTGCGCTTTTCGGCCCGGATGGACTCTTCATCAAGAAGGACAAGGGAAGAGTCACTGATCTGGAACATGCGCTGAATGGTGTGCACTTTGACAGTCCCGCAGGGATAGGGCATACACGCTGGGCGACACACGGTGTGCCGAATGCTGTCAACGCCCACCCGCACACAGACGGCAAAGGCCTCATCGTCCTGGCGCATAATGGAATCATTGAGAATTATGAGATCCTTCGGCAGGAACTGAGAAGGAGTGGTCACCGTTTCTTGACGGACACAGACACTGAAGTCGTCGCACACCTTATAGAAGAGTTTTACGAAGGGGATATTCTGGCGGCGGTTCGCCGAGCTCTGGTGCTTGTCCGAGGCACCTACGGTCTGGTGATCATGTGCGCCAACGAACCGGATCGGGTTGTTGCTGCGCGCCTCGGCAGCCCCCTCGTCATCGGTCACGGCCAGGGAGAAAACTTCGTCGCTTCTGACCTCGCCGCTTTCGTGGACTTTACGCGGGATGTCACCTATCTGGAGGACGGTGAAGTCGCTCTGATTACGAAAGATGAGATTGTCCATAAGACTCTGTCGGACAAGCTCATCTCGAAGAAAACGGAGAAGATTTCGTTTGACATAGAGCATATCGAAAAGGGCGGTTATCCTCACTTCATGCTGAAGGAGATCAGCGAGCAACCGCGAACCATCGAAGATGCGATGCGCGGCCGACTGCTCGACGAGGAGGGAACTGTACGGTTCGGGGGAATACGCGATCTCGAGAGGCAGTTCGCCGGTGCCAAGCGAGCCGTCTTCGTTGCCTGCGGAACCTCCTGGCACGCAGCTCTGGTGGGCGAGTATCTCCTTGAGGAGCTGGCGGGATTACCTGCGGAGGTCGAATATGCCTCTGAGTTCCGCTATCGAAATCCGATTCTGGACGAAGACACGGTTGTCTTCGCAGTTTCTCAATCGGGAGAGACGGCGGATACGCTGGCGGCGGTCCGAGAAGCGAAGCGTCGTGGCGCTATTGTTCTTGGCGTCTGCAATGTCGTTGGTTCTTCGATTGCCCGGGAGACGCATGGTGGAGTCTACCTGCATGCCGGGCCGGAGATTGGGGTCGCGTCGACCAAGGCCTTCACATCCGAGATGATGATCCTCGCCATGCTGGCCCTGAGCTTGGGTCGTCGTCGGTGCATTTCAGCGGCGGACGGACGACGCTTCATTGAGCAACTGCGAGCGATCCCGGGCAAAGTGGCAAAGATTCTTAGTGAAAACGGCGAGATTAAAGCGATCGCACAGCAGTATGTGGACCATCGGAATTTTCTATATCTGGGTCGCGGCCTGAATTTCCCGATCGCCCTTGAGGGTGCGCTCAAGATGAAGGAAATCTCGTACATTCACGCGGAGGGTTATCCCGCTGCCGAAATGAAGCACGGTCCCATTGCATTGATAGACCATGACATGCCGGTCGTTTTCATTGCCATTCGAGACGGAACCTACGAGAAAATTCTTTCTAATATCGCCGAAGTGCGTGCGCGTCGTGGCCGCGTTATCGCCGTCGCAACCGAGGGCGACCGTGACATCGTGGAACGGGTGGACCATGTGATTTATGTGCCGGAAACCCACCCGATGCTTAGCCCACTTCTGACTGTGATTCCCCTTCAACTTCTGGCCTACCACATTGCGGTCCTGCGGGGGTGCAATGTGGACATGCCTCGTAATCTTGCTAAGAGTGTTACCGTTGAGTAGGAACAGGCAACGGATCATGTCATTCCGAAAACCCGTGCTGGCGACCATCGGCAGGCTCGGACTCACATGCGCAGTTCTCTGTCTGCTGTCCGTCGCTGCGGCTGATGGGAGTTCCCTTCTGGATGAGGCCCTGGAATACTATCGCCTCGGGGAACTGAATCGCGCGGAGAATGTACTCGAGACGATTCTGAGCCGGCCCGCGGCACCTCAAGAGGATGCGGCGATGTTCCTGCTTATCCGTGTTCACTTGGCGCGGGGCGATGGAACCAAGGCGGCTGAGCTGGCCGAGCGATTCTTTGATCGCTACCCCGAGAGCAGTTACCTCGACGATGCGCATTATGCGAGAGCAGAGGCTCTCTTCTTGGGCGAGGAACTCATTGCCTGCGCCCAGGAACTGCTCTGGGTTGTCGAAAGAGCGGCGGACAGCCGCCTTCGTGAAAAGGCGCTGAAAGTCTTGCCACACCTGACCGAGCGATCACGCACCAGCCACGAACGGGAGCGAGTGGAGGAGATTGCAGCGGCGCTGGTTCCGGTGCAGCCAATGATTCCTCCCGGCGCCGTGCTCGTGCTGCTCGCTTTTCCTGAACAGGACGCTCCGGAAGCAAGAGCCTTGCGCCAGTCGATGGAGTTTGCAGCCAGCCGTGGTGCGTCGCGATTTCCCGTTGCGTTCCGCGAAGTGACCAGCAGCTACGAGTGCGTAGAAACAGCGCGTCAGATTCTCGCCGATGGCAATGTTCAGCTCCTCGTTTTTGCCGGTGATGAAGGCTCTGCGACTGCGCTGGCTCTCTTGTCCGGTCAATACGAGGTGCCGGTCCTGATGCTCACCGGCTACGCCCACTCACTCACGAGTCTCAGCGACTATGTTTTCGAGTTTCTGCCGAACCGCCAGACTCAGGGGTTCGCGTTAGGAGAATATGCTGCCGACTATCTGGAGGTACGGACCGCTCTCGAGCTTGTGGTATCTGACGAAGAGGGTCAGGCGCTCGAGAAGGGATTTCGCGCGGCGGTTGAGAGGGCAGGCGCTGCTGTTGAAGCCGTGGAATGGTACTCACCGACGGCTCCCTCTGTTCGTGCACTCTTGCGCGAGCTCTTCACACCGTCTCGAGGGACCGACGAAGAGGGATCGCCGCTGAGCACGGCTCTGAGCGATTCGGAGATGGCCGCACTCTGGGGTTCGAGCACCGGGGAGGTGCTTCTGCTCAAAGAACCGGACAGTCTGAGACCACCGCCTACCCATGAGAGAGGCCAGAGGGCACTCTTCTTTGGGATTCCATCCGGTCGCGCGGCAGACATGGCCTCACAGATGGGCACGCTGCCACGCCGCACGATGCTGCTGGGAAACAGTGCTTGGATTGACCCCGGGGCACTGAAGGAATTCCCCGAAGTGTGCGACGGTATGGTTGTCTCGGCTCCCCTTTCCCCCGAGGTGGAGGCTCCCGGGCTCGTGCAACAGGTCTATGGGGATTCGGTCGAGCGACCGGCGAGCCTTTGGGAACTCTTGGGCTTCGATGCAGCGGCTTTCATCGGAACGATCTTGACCTATCAGCCGGATTCGCCGGGCGCGATGAGGCAAGCTCTAATCAGTGCGGGACCATTTCGAGGATCCGCGGTGCGGGTCGATTTTGAGGGAGGGCGGCAGAATCGGGCGGTTCGCATTTTGCGGTACGAGCGCGAAGCTTTCACGGTCCTAAGATAGACTCTCGCCGGTAATCACATCAGACTGATCGTGAAGAGAGACTGTAGCAGGTACGACAGAACATTCACCATACACTAACTGAGAGTTGATTGTCTTGACAATCCTTGATGCAGTTCTCATGGGGGCTCTTCAGGGTCTGACAGAATTCCTGCCCGTTTCCAGTTCAGGCCACCTGGTTGTTTCGCAGGCTCTTCTGGGTTATCACGAGCCACAACTGGCCTTCGATATCGTAGTCCATCTGGGAACACTCCTGGCCGTTATTACCTTCTTCCGTAGGTATATCCTTGGCATGATTGCCTCGATCTTCGTTCCGCGCCTTCGGCACGGCCAGGAATGGAACTTGCTGAAAATGGTTATTGTGGGCACGATTCCCACCGTCTTCATCGGCTTCATGTTCAAAGAGCCGCTGGAGGAGCTTTTTGGCTCGCCAGCTGCCGTTGGGTTCTTCTGGCTCATGACGGGTCTCTTGCTGTTCATGGCGGATCGGTGGCTCTGGAATGGCAAAGACCTTTCGCGAGGGACATTGCAGGACGCGTTGGCCGTCGGTTTCTTCCAGGGACTGGCCATCATTCCGGGCGTATCGCGGTCGGGTGCGACCATCAGCATGGGCATCTTTCGCCAGTTCTCAGGGGCCAATGCGGCGCGCTTCTCCTTCATCCTTTCCGTACCCGCGATTCTGGGAGCCACCATTCTCGAGGCTCGCAAAATCACGGCCGTCGATCCCAATGAGTTTCTGGTCTATCTGGTGGGCATGATTACGGCCGCGGTCGTCGGCTACCTTGCCATTGCCCTGCTTATCCATATGCTAAAGGCTCGAAGGCTGGCCATCTTCGCGTACTACTGCTTTGCGGCCGGAGCGGTCACGCTCGTGGCTATGATAGCGACCGGGAGATTCTAATTTCCGCAGTCAAGTTGTCTGGCAAGGAATGAAATGGATAAGCGGAGTCCGTTTATGGATATCGATATTTGGAGCCGGTTTGGCTGTGACTAAGAAGTCGACTGGGAAGTTGACACCAGCAGAGTTCCGGGCGGCTGTCAAAGCAGGCAAGAGTTTTCCCTGTGTTCTGCTGGTTGGCCCTGAGGATTTTCTGCGGGACCGCGACGCTCAGGCTTATCTGGACGTGCTGCTTCCGCTGGAGCAGCGGGATTTTAACTTGACGCGGATTGATGGAGAAACGGCGAGCGCCCCGGACATGCGTGCAGCCCTCGGAGAACTTCCGCTTCTGGGGTCGACTCGCGTGCTCTATATGGACAATCCCGCTAAACTCGATAGTGAATCGGCGGCCGTTCTGGAAGCCTATCTGAAAGCGCCCAGCTCGGCATTGCGGCTCGTGTTAGTGCAGCAGGAGCCAAGACCGGAGGAGAGACCACCAAAGAAGAAGCTGTTGAAAGAGAAGCCACTGAACGAATTGCTGTCTTCTCTCCTCTGGATTCACTATCCTCCGCTGAAGGACGACAAGCGTATTGACTGGATAATCAAGTACTTGCAGGAACGGGGGAAGAAGATCACCGACGAGGCAGCCCGTTATGTCGCCGAGACATCGAGATCGTCGCTCTATGAACTTGCGGCCAAGCTCGATCATGTAGCACTCTTTGTCGGCGATGCCGACGAGGTGGACATACTCGCCGTTCAAAGGACTGCCGGTATAACATCTGAAGTGACAATCTACCAGCTCGAGGACGCCTTGCACAAGAGATCACTTCTGCAGTGCCTGCATCTCTCCAAAGCGCTATTGGAGGGTGGTGAAACCGTCCTAGGCCTCGCCGCTTACTTGCATCGGAGCTTGTTCCGGCTATGGCAGATCAAAGCGACCGACCGGAGGCGAAACCGCGATGAGCTCCACCGACGGATTCTGGGTAACCAGCACTGGAAACGGGAGGCGTTCGTTGACGCGGCTCGTGCGATGCCTGTGGCGTCACTGGAGACGGCGCTGACGGGCCTATTGGATCTGGAGATTGCTCTGAAGACGCGCTCGGTAGAAGCAGACATTTTGTTCTATCACTGGTTATGCGAAGTTATGCCGAGGGGGCGTGGTACGCCGGAACCCGTGGCCGGGGCGGGGAGTTAGTTAGGGTGAAGCTATGACAGATGGATCGGCGCGGACGCCGACGGACGAGGAGCTCATCTTCGCCTTCCAAAGAGGTGATACCGGCGCTTTTGAGGAGATTGTTCACCGTTACAAGGACCCTCTGTATAACTTCACGAATCGGCTGCTGGGCGATTCGATGTTCAGCGAGGATATCGTCCAGGAAACTTTTTTGAGGGTCTATCGTAATAAGCATAGGTACCACCAGGTAGCCAAGTTCTCTACATGGATCTATACCATCGCCTCGAATCTGGCGAAGACGGAACTGCGGCGGCGTAAGATTCGGAATTTCTTTTCGATCAGTTCCAAAGGGGCTGACGAGCGGGATTACGACCTGCCCGATGCCTCCTCAAATGTCGAGCGCGATGTCGACGGTGTCTTGAAAAACGAGATTATTCTGCGGGAGATTGGTGCATTACCCGCGCATTTCCGTGAAGCCGTGCTCTTGCGGGATGTTCAAGAGTTCTCTTACGAAGAAATAAGCAAAATCCTCAAAGTTCCATTGGGAACGGTGAAATCGAGGGTGAATAGAGGAAGGAGCCGCTTGCAGAAGAGGCTAAGGTTTCTTGTTTCGGAGGAATCGGAAGGTGGAAGGTAGCTGGCACAATAGGGAGGCCTATAGCGGAAGGGGATTTGAAGAGAGTGGTATGGACCCGGCCTATGTGGTGATTCGGACATCCCTCCGCACCCTGCCACGGGTGGCTGCGCCAGCCGGGTTTGAATCTCGCCTCCATCGCCGCATCGAGCGCCTGGAGTCTGGTCGGGCCGTGCGAGCCTGGGATTCCTGGGTCTTCACTCGAGGGTGGCTTTCAGCGGGAGTCGGAGTCGCCACGGCGGTCGTCGTGGGACTTCTCTTTTTCGGGCCACAGCAGGCGGATTCGCCTTCTTCTGTATTCACCGAAGGGATGCAGCCCACATCGCCACCTTTGTCGAATCCGTTCCCGGTGGCCTCGTCCGTTGCCGGGATGGAGATGGGGGAGCGTTCGTACACCGGCAGCCCGGAACGGGAGATTGACCGTGATTTGCTTGCAGGGGACGAGCGGGTCGATAGTACTGATCACAGTTTCCGGCCGCCAAGCGGCCATTTCCAAGCTGTGGGTGACGGCCACCCTGTAGCAGGGCCGTAGGGGATGTCCTGAGGCAGCAGACAGGTTTGAAGGAATGTTGACACAGGTCGCGCCGGGTGAAAGCGGCGCGTTTTTCATGCCTTCACATGGAGCTGCCTCGTTTGCGAGGAGCCACTTGATTTTCTGTGTTAAATGTGATATATTGTGTCGGAAAAGACATAGAGAAGGGAGATAAACG
This sequence comes from uncultured Alphaproteobacteria bacterium, assembly GCA_964543855.1. Lineage (GTDB taxonomy): Bacteria > Electryoneota > RPQS01 > RPQS01 > DYHQ01 > CAZJAD01. Next base: position 2,599 of record CAZJAD010000016.1, on the reverse strand, counting down.
ATGGCCAAAAGGCAAACCTTTGCCGACAAGGTGGCGAAGGTCAAGGCAGCCGGACTACCTCATTGTCCGGTTTGTTCTGAGATCATCACGGTTGTGAAAGTCTGTCAGTCTGAAGAAAGCGCCGCAACCGGCCGCCACCGCATCGTCGAGAAAATTGTGAAGGTCTGCAAGTGCAACGCCGGCGAGGTTTACGGATAGGTTGAGGCCGATTCTCGTTATCGCGACTCGAAATCCTGATAAGCTCCGCGAGATTACGCATCTGTTTAAGGATCTCTCCTTGGATGTGCGCAACCTCGCGGAGTTTTCGTTTGTGTCTCCCGTGGTTGAGGACCAGCCTACGATCTACCAGAACGCTCTCAAGAAGGCGATGGAAGTGGCGGCTCAGGTCAATCACTGGGTTCTGGCCGATGATACGGCTCTTGAAGTGGAGGTTTTGGGAGGCGCGCCGGGAGTCCGGTCGGCTCGCTATTCAGGGCCGAATGCTACTTACGAAAGCAATGTGAGGAAGCTGCTCGCGGAACTCGACACGATCCCGCTCGACAAGCGCACGGCTCTTTTTCGGACTGTTGTGGCTTTGAGAACTGGGAGCGGCGTTCACCTGCATGAAGGCGTGCTGCACGGTCGCATCGCGATGAGCCCCCGCGGTCATCACGGTTTCGGCTATGACCCGGTTTTCGAGCTGCCTGACGGCCGAACGCTCGCAGAGATTGAACTGGCCGAGAAGAATCGAATCAGTCATCGCGCTCAGGCTTTGCAGCGTGCTCGCCGACTCCTGGAATGGCTCATAAAAACCAAGCTCTGACTCTCTGCTCAGTTTCCTTTCGTCCCACCCTAAATCCGATTACCCATTGCTACCCTTTTGTTCCGCATCGCTCAATCTCACTCTCCCGAAGAATCCCTGGCGGAGACTCGCGATAGGTGCCCGAGCGTGAGCCGCCACGGGTGGGTGTGCCAGCTTGTTTGATTATCGAGAATTCAGTATATTATAAAGCTATAGACTTCAGGACTTGTGTAGTTCAGTCTGCTTCCTTATATCCCTCAATGTCGCGGGCGCCGTGCGCCCGACTGGAGCATCTCCACGAGGATCTCTCCATGCACTACATTCCGAATACGGACGAAGATCGTGCGGCCATGTTGGCGGCGATGGGTCTGAGTGATTTCAAGGACCTGTTGCAGGCGATACCACCGAAGCTGCTCCTTGAGAAACCTCTCCGCCTTCCTGAGAGCAAATCCGAATGGGAAGTGCGCCGAACCATGCTGGCATACGCTCAGCGGAACAAGGACATGACGCAACTGGTCAACTTTCTGGGGGCAGGCTCCTACGACCATTTCATTCCGGCTGCTGTGCGTGCCTTAGGTGCGCGGTCGGAAATCTACACCGCCTACACACCGTACCAGCCTGAAGTCTCACAGGGTACGATTCAGATTATCTATGAATTTCAATCGATGATTTGCGAGTTGTTCGCAATGGATGCGGCCAATGCATCGCTCTATGATGGTGCGAGTGCTCTCGCAGAAGCGGTGCTTCTGGCGTTGTCTCACACACGGCGCTCCAAAGTCCTCTGGCCCGTAACCGTGCATCCGCATTACCGCCAAGTGACGGAGACAATCGGCAAAGCAGTTGGCCTTCAGACAGAGATCATTCCTTCGCCAGCCGGAGTCGTGCAGGATACCGATCTTCGAGACAGACTGACCGACGAGACTGCCGCCGTGGTCCTGGAGTATCCAAATTTCTTGGGAATCATCGAAGAGATTGCGCCGTTGATTGAAACGGCTCACGAACGGGGAGCGGTGGCGATTGTGGTGTCGGACCCTATCGCGATGGGATTGCTGGAGCCACCCGGCGCTTGGGGAGCGGACATTGTTGTTGCAGAAGGTCAGGGTTTGGGGATTGACCCGTCATACGGAGGCCCCAGTCTCGGCATCTTTGCGGCGAAGGCGGAATTCGTCCGCAAGATACCGGGGCGCGTTGCTGGGATGACGAAGGATCGGGAAGGCCGCCGTGGTTTTGCTCTGACTCTTCAAACGCGCGAGCAACATATTCGCCGTGAACGGGCGACTTCGAATATCTGCACCAATCAGGGGCTCTGTGCAGCGCTGGCCACGATCTACCTAACACTTGTCGGCCCTCGAGGGCTTCGAGATGTCGCCAAGTCCTGCATGGCCAAGGCACGGTATCTGGCTACGGAATTGACGAAACTGCCGGGAGTTGAACTCGCGTTTGACCAGCCTTTCTTCAAGGAGTTTGCGCTCAGGCTTGCGGTGCCGCCTTCCCAAATTGTGGACCATCTGCTGTCGAAGAACATACTGGCTGGGATTCCACTCCAGCATTTCCGCATCGGGATGGACGATCTGCTCCTTGTCGCGGTTACCGAACAGCGCACAAAGGAAGAAATGGATGCCTATGTCGCGGCGGTGAAAGACATTGTGTCAGGCTGAGAATTCGGCAAGAACTTATTCGTTGCGCGAGATAGACGCTAATGGAACTTGTTTTCGAGATTTCCAAGAAGGGACGAGGGGGCTTTCGCGCCCCTCCGATTGATGTTCCGGACGATGCTGCGCCGGTTGCTCCGACTCTGCTTCGCGAGGCTCCTCTCCG
>CAZJAD010000015.1:13312-32340 GCA_964543855.1 uncultured Alphaproteobacteria bacterium | reverse complement strand
AACGGCAGGTCTTCCAAGGAAGCCTGCCGCTTCTGTTTGTAGGGGCGTAAGAAAAGGCACAAGGTGCTTGCAAATATCCGTTGGAATTGGTATAATATATGCACTCGCAAATCAAAAGCTGGGAGAGAATAGTGAAATCGATTGACATTGATCTTCGAGAACCACTTCTTGAACTCGTGCGCCGCACTTCGACCGACCTGTCTCCGGATGTAGAGCGGGTGATCGAACGGGCGGCGTCGGCGGAACCCAAGGGCACAGCAGGTTGGAGCGCGATGCAGACGGTGTGCGAAAACATCGTGATGGCTCGCGAGAAATCCGCGCCCATCTGCCAGGATACCGGCCACGTTACTTTCCATGTCCATCATCCGTTTGGTTACAGTCAGAAGACGCTGATAGAGCAGATGGTGTGGGCGGTGCGCGAGGCATCGGCCAAGACCTACCTGCGTCCGAACTCGGTGGATCCGCTCACCGGCAAGAATCCGGGAGACAACACGGGATTCGGCTTTCCGATGTTCTATTTCCACGAGTGGGACAAGGACGGGCTGCGCGTTGATTTGATGCTGAAAGGCGGCGGATGTGAGAATGTCGGCGCACAGTATCGGCTTCCCCATCCGCCACTTGGGGCAGGCCGGGACCTTGAAGGCGTGCGTCGTGTCGTTCTGGATGCGATTGACAAGGCGCAGGGCTATGGTTGCGGCCCGGGCATCATCGGGGTGGGCGTCGGTGGCGACCGAGGCACGGGCTATCTGGTTTCAAAGGAACAACTCTTCCGCAAGCTCGACGATAAGAACCCCAACCCGGAGCTTGCTGCTCTCGAAGAGCGGCTGGTGTCCGAAGCGAATCAACTGGGCATCGGCCCCATGGGATTCGGCGGGAATACGACGGTTTTGGCGGTGAAAATTGGCGCGAATCACCGGGTGCCGGCATGCTTTTTTGTTTCGGTATCCTACGCGTGCTGGGCGGACCGTCGCGGTCGCTTGCACTGGAAAAATGGAGAGGTGAGCTATGATTAAGCTAACCACACCTATCAGCGACGAACAGATTTCGGCTCTCAAAGTCGGCGATCAGGTTGCGCTGTCGGGGACGATTATTACCGGTCGTGACGCCGCTCACAAATACATGATTGAGAACTTCATCAACACGACGAAGCCTCCAGCCTCCGAGGTGGAGATTTATGAGCGGCTGAAGAAAATCTTGAAGGGCGGCGTGATTTATCACTGCGGGCCGGTGGTCGGTGGTCTCGATACGCAGCAGTATCGGTTCGTGGCCGCGGGTCCGACAACCTCCAGCCGCGAAGAACCGTATCAAGCGGATGTGATCAAGCATTTCGGAGTCAAGGGCGTGATCGGCAAAGGCGGTATGGGGCCCAAGACATTGGCGGCGTGTTCGGAACACAAAGCGTGTTATCTCCATGCCGTCGGGGGAGCGGCGGTGTTTCTGGCGCAGTCGGTTGTGAAGGTGCATGATGTTCTGAAACTTGAGTTCGGGGTTCCGGAAGCGATGTGGATTATCGAAGTCAAGGATTTTCCGGTGGTCGTCACGATGGATTCTCACGGCGGCAGTTTGCACCGAGATATTGCGGCGGCATCATCGGAAGTGCTCAAGAAGCTCATCGGGTCGAAGTAACGGACACAAGGCGGCAACTTTCAATCTATTTCCTGCGTGAGGCGGATACAGATGGCAGAAAATCCCGTTGAACAAGAGAAGACAGTCGAAGAGCGTGATCGCGAGTGGCTGGAGACTGTCTACAAAGGAGACAAAGAACGACAACTCACTGTGCGCGCGATTATTGCGGGCATGATATTCGGGGGACTGATGTCCCTCTCGAATCTCTATATCGGACTGAAATCCGGATGGGGTCTCGGCGTCGATATCGCGGCGGTGATTGTCATCTTCGCGGTCTTCAAAGCCCTGCGCGGCATCGGCCTCGTGCGGCAAGATTTCGGCATGATGGAGAATACCATCATGATGACAGTCGCGGTGGCCGCCAGTTGGATTTCGTCGGCGGGTCTGGTGTCGGCGGTTCCCGCTTTGACCATGGTGACCGGCTACACCTTTGTCTGGTGGCAACTCACGATCTTCATCGGCATCATCCTCTACCTTGGTCTGTTCATGGCGATTCCGCTCAAGCGACAGATGATTCAGGTAGAGCGGCTGCGATTTCCGGCGAATATTCCGACGGGCGAGACTCTCAAGGCGATGTATTCGCACGGCGGCGACGCGATGAAGAAAGCCAAGGCGCTCGGCAGCGCGGGCGGCCTTGGGATCCTCATTGCCGGATTGCGTGATGGTTTGGCGTGGATTCCCCCACTCGTGTCCCTTCCTACGACGATCGGCCGGATTGGCCTGGGCAAGCTGACTCTCAGCTTCGAGCCGAGCCTGATTTTCCTTGGCATCGGCGCGCTTTTCGGGATCAAAGTGGGTTTGACGATGCTCTTCGGGTTTCTGCTGAACTATGGCATTCTGGCGCCCAGTTTGATCAACGCAAAGGTCATCGAACATCCTGCGCCGCAGGTTCGCGCGACGGCACTGCCAAAGATGCCGCTGATCGCGCATGCGGGCCAGAGGTTCACCGTCATCCTCGAAGAGGCCGATGTCGGCCCTGAGATGAGCTCGGGAAGCCGAATGAATACGCTGAGCTTCTTCTGGACGCGGCCTGCGGTCTATGGGAGCCTCGCAAGTCTCGAGCGCGATTTCGCTGCGGCTGAACTCGATGACGGATCCCCCAATCAGTTTTATGGCATCATCAGTATCCGCGACACGATGAGCAAGAGCCTGGGTGGGAATCTGCTCTTTGTCGAAGCAACGAAAGCAGTTCACTGGGAAGCGCAACTGACCGTCGCGGAGGACCAGCCGCCACAGTTCATTCAAGCCATGGGGTTCGAGCCGGGTGGAACGAGCCTGCAGGCGGTTGGCGGATTCCGCAATATCAGCTCGTGGTCGTTGTGGCCGGGTGCGACGATCCTTGTCGTAGGTGGATTGCTCGCACTTGTCTTTCAGTGGCGAACACTCGGCAAGACCTTCGCCAGCATCTTCAGTGGTCTGCGCGGCGACAAAATAGACCGCGAAAAAGGACCGGTTGACGACATCGAGATACCGATGACCTGGTTCCTGCCGGGATTCCTGATTACGGGATTCCTCGCGACGGTTATGCTTATGTGGCTTTTCCACATCCACTGGTACATGGGGGTCATTGCCGTGCTGATGACTTTCTTCCTGGCGGCGGTGGCGGCACGCGCCGGTGCAGAAGTCGGCATTAATCCGATCGGTGCGCTCGGCAAAGTGACGCAGCTGACCTACGGTGCGATTGCGCCGGGAAATATGACAACGAACCTTATGACCGCCAATGTCACGGCGGGTGCGGCGTGCAGCACGAGCGACACGGTTGGCAATCTGAAAGTCGGGCACATGGTGGGCGCGAATCCACGCAAGCAGTTCATCGCGCAACTCTTCGGCGTTCTGGCTGGCGCGTTCCTGGCAGTGCCGGGCTACTTCATTCTCGTGCCGGATGCCAACGCGCTGGGAGGGTCTCAGTTTCCGGCTCCTTCGGCACTGGTGTGGGCCGGTGTGGCCAAGGTTCTCTCGCGAGGGCTGGCAACCCTACCGTCCAGCGCCGTGATTGCCATGGCCATCGCCTTTGTCTGCGGCGTGATCATTGTCGTGGTGGACAAGGTCTTCCCGAAAGCGAAGCGTTTCACGCCCTCGCCGACCGCCCTTGGCATCGCGCTCATCATTCCCGCCTGGACGAGCTTGTCGATGTTCCTGGGCTCGGTGATCGCATATATTCTCGAGAAGCGTGCGGGCGAGTGGAATGAGATGTACACGATTCCGATTGCTTCGGGCTGCATCGCGGGCGAGAGCATCATGGGCGTTTTCCTGGCGGGTCTGCTGGCCGCGGGAGTTCTTTAGGAGGCAGGGGCTTAGCGAGCTATCGGAGTCTCGCCACCGGTCAGAGCCACGACCTCCCAAGTGGCTGTCGGATTGTGCTGCTTGTGAGGAGGGTGTTCCACGAATACGGGACTTAGGACGGGACAAATCTCCTATAATATCCTGAGAAATCTTGACATTTGGCAAAAAAATCCGTAAATTTCAGGTGTCATGGGGAGAGGCGCTGTGAGGCGTTAACTGCAAGCCGGCGCGAGAGATAGAGGCTCTTTTGTGAGACACTGACGGACGATGCATTCGAGTTTGCGAGCCGGATGAAAGTCGTGGTTTGTGGGGCCGCGACAGTTTAGTTTTTCGGATTTTATGTGAAGGGCGGGACGGTAAGGGAGCGGTCAAGTGCTTCTTTTGCTGCACTTGCCCGCTTTTTGAATCTTGGAGGATCTGTTATGCGGCGGGTTACTGGTGTTTGGTTGGCCGTGATGTGCTTGGCCATCTTGGCTCAAGCGAAGTACCTCGATGACAATGTGGAATACGCTCAAAACCGGTTCATCGTCAAACTCTGGCCGGATGTTGGAGAGTTGGCGCCCGTTTTGGAGGGCGGTTCGGTTTGGGTGTCGGATCCACAACTGACCGCGCTCAATCAGAAGTGGGACGTTGTTCAAGTCGATCGGCTTTTCAGAGGGCCGTCACCCAAGGAGGCTCCGGAAACTGACCTGCCGGGTTACTGGCGTTTCTGGGTGGCTGAACCGGTCGACATGGAGACGATGCTATCGGAATATGCCGCGGCTCCGCTCGTGGAGCATGTGGAGCCGGTGGGCATTCATCCGATTTACTACTCCCCGAACGACCCGAATTGGTGGCGTCAATGGTACATCCGAAGCACGGCCGGCGATCATGACATCGACGCCGTGGAAGCCTGGGATGTCGAGCGTGGGGACACGCTGGCGATTCTCGGCATTCTCGACACCGGAGTTCAATACAGCCATTCCGATCTTCGGACGAGAATGTGGCGGAACGAGCTTGAGGTCAACGGCACGCCAGGATCGGACGATGACAGCAACGGGCTTGTGGATGACACGGTGGGGTGGGATTTCGTAACCGGCATCAGCGGTTGTGCGGGCGGTGAAGACTGCAGCACACCCGACGCGGACCCAAAAGACTACCACGGGCACGGGACCCATGTGTCTGGAATCGCCGCCGCCCAGACGAATAATGCCGTCGGCATTGCGGGAATTGCCGGTGGCGGTGGTGGATTCAGGGGTGCGCGCATCCTGGCCTTGCGAATCGGCTGGGAAGAAACCGACGGGATGGGCTATGTGTCCATGGACTTCGCCGCCGACGCGATTGACTACGCTCGTCAGAAGGGCGCGTGTGCGATCAACTGCTCCTGGGGATCCAGTAACAGCGGAGGTATTGGAGGGGCAGTGGATGCGGCGATTGCCGCCGGGATCGTCTTCTGTGTCGCAGCAGGCAACGAGAACAATTCGGTGCAGGACTACTTGGCCAGTCGCGGCGACTGCATCGACATTGCTGCCACGGACCCCTCCGACCAGAAGGCATGGTTCTCCAACTACGGCGACTGGGTCGATGTATCGGCGCCGGGCGTGGAGATCTATTCCACTTTTTCGAGCCAATATGTCAATACCTATACCTATCTCGACGGGACTTCGATGGCCGCACCGATGGTCACCGGTGAGGCAGGCCTCCTGAAGTCCCTTTATCCGACTTGGCATCGGGACGAAATCACCGATGCGATCATCAACCATGTCGACGATATCTATGACGAGAACCCCAGTTGGGTAGGTTTGCTGGGTTCGGGTCGTATCAATGTCAACATGGCGCTGCTTTCATTTGGCTCCATCACTCTTCTCGAGCCGAATGGCGGCGAGGCATGGGTCGTCGGCGACACGGATACGATTCGCTGGACGAGCGTCAACTACTCGGGGAATGTGGATATCGCCATCGATCGCAATTACCCCTACGGGCCGTTTCAAGACATCGCTACAGACACGCCGGACGACGGCGAACAGACCTGGCTTGTGACTGCTCCGACGACCACTCAGGCGCGCATTCGCGTGCTGGGTTCGACGAACCCGCTGATCGGGGATACTTCGAACGGGAACCTTGTCATCACGGATGCTACGATCACGGTTCTTGAACCGAACGGCGGGGAAACCTGGCTCATTGGCAATCCAGCGAACATCACCTGGAGTTCGACGAATCATTCGGGGAATGTCAAGATTGAAGTGAATCGAACCTATAACACGGGCGGCTGGGAAGTCCTCTACTTCTCCACTCCGGACGATGGATCCGAATCCTGGACGGTGAGCGGACCGGCGACCACTCAGGCTCGCATTCGTATCAGCAGCGTCACTCAGGCGGGGGTCGCGGATGTGTCCGACGGCAACTTCACGATATCGAACCCGTATATTGCCGTGGTAGCTCCGAATGGTGGCGAAGTGTGGGTGGAGGGCACGGTCGAGACGATTCAGTGGGTTGGCGATGGGATCAGCGGCAATGTCAAGATTGAACTGGATCGCGATTATCCATCCGGTTCATGGGAAACGCTCTATGCGGCGGTGCCCTTCTCGAATCTGGAGCAGGACTGGCCGGTCACCGGACCGGGCACGAACAACGGACGAATTCGGATTTCGAGCGTTTCGTCTCCGACAACCAACGATGTCTCCAATGGCAGTTTCACAGTGGTGGGCATTGGCGCTCCGGAGATCCTGCACGACCCGCTCGACGACGGAGAGCCGGGCAGCGTGCTGGTCGTGGCAAGCGCTTATGACGATGAGCCGGGCGTCAGCATGAAAGTATTCTATCGCGCTATCGGCGCGGGCGATTACGATTCCACGGCGATGAATCCGACGGTCAATCCGAACGAATTCTCGGCGACATTCGGCCCACTGGACGCCGGTTTCTATGAATACTATCTGCGGGCCGTTGACGCGGGCGATGCGTCCACCTACACGGATGTTTATGACTTTCAGCTTTATCCGTTCTGCGGCACGACGATTTCGTATGACGATGGCGGCGCGGAGCGGTACAATTGGGCTGGAGAAGAGGAGTTCCGCTGGGCGGTGAAATTCACGCCGGCAACGACGCCTTTTGTTCTGTGCGGCGCTAGGTTCAGCGTTTCACGGATCAGCCCTGACTCGGCTCATTCGCGCATCTACATCGAAGTCTACGAGGAAAGCGGTGGCTTGCCCGGAGACCTCTTGCTGCGAGACACGACGGGCTCCATTGGGAATGTCATCGGTGGACTACCAGCGGGACAGACTTACTGGGCCGATGTGGTTCTTCGCGATGAGATGGGCGAGCCTTTGGAACTTGATGGCGATTTCTTCATCGCCGTTGGCAATCCTGATACGCTGTATTATGAGGCTTTCTCGCGCGACATCACGAGTCCGAACAGCGGCCGCAGTTTTCTTTATGACGGGTGCGAGCATCAGTGGTACAACGAAGCTGACGGCTGCGGGAACTGCAAGGTCGGCGACCGCATGATTCGCGCGATTGGATACTATGGGACACCGCCGGAATTGGTCGTCTACCGCTCCGGTAACGACGCCGAGCTCCACTGGAGCCCGACCGGCGCTCCCTACTACACCATTCACAGCGACACATCTCCTTTCGGCAGTTATTCGACACTCGAAGGCTCGACGGGGGATACGACCTTCGTGGATGTCGGCGCCATGGGAAACGACATCAAGTTCTACCGCGTATTCTCTTCGACCCTGCTTGGGCCGTAGCGCACTCTCAGCAGAATGCAGAAGCCCCTGGTCACACCTTGACCCGGGGCTTTTCTTTTCGGTCGAAGGAAATGCGCTTGTTACGGTGCGTCAGATTGGAGTGGCTCGAGCAAGGCAAGCATTTGTCGGTGGAGTGCCGGGGGTGCGCCGAGTATGTTTCCGCTCTGCAGGAAGTGGGGTCGCCCGTGGAAATCGGTGCAGATTCCGCCGGCTTCCACAACGATAAGGGAAGCGGCAGCGATGTCCCAAGGTGCGAGGTGACGCTCCCAGAAGGCGTCGAAGATGCCCTGAGCCGTCCAGCAGAGATCCAGTGACGCCGAACCCGGCCGTCGAAGCGCACGGCAGAGCGGATGGAGCGCGGCGAATTCTCTCAGGTACACCGTCAGTTCACCGGAACCGCGTGGGAAGCCGGTACCGATGACGGCATCGGCAAGATCCTCTTTTGCGGATACGCGCAACCGCTCTGTGCCCAAGTAGCTGCCGCCACCCTTGACCGCCCAAAAGACTTCGCCTGAGATGGGATTGGCAACGACTCCAGCCTGCAAGTCGTAGTCACCACCGGAGAGTCGTCGCGTCAATCCGATGGAGACCGAGAAAATCGGAAAGCGCTGCACGAAATTCGTTGTCCCATCGAGAGGATCCACAAACCAGACCGTGTCGCCCGTTGTGATTTCGGTACCTTCCTCGGCGATGATACCCCACTCGGGCGTTTCCTTTTTCAGAAAATCGGAAATGGCTTTCTCCGACTCGAGGTCCGCCTGCGTGACAAGGTCTCCCCTGCCCTTCTCCCAAACCTTGTTTGAACCAAGGCGGTGCCAGAATTGGAGTAGTACTTCGCCGCCGCGCTTGGCCGCTTCCATTGCAAGGGCGACGTGAGGGCTGCGCTGGCGGGCGAGATTCAAGATGCGCGAGTCAATCATGGAGGACAATGAGGACTCTGGTGTCGAGGAGGATAATTAACGATTTTCGGCTTCCAAGATACGCATTTTACCTGCGGGATGCAAGCCGGAATGGAGCGTGCCTGAGCTCAAAGAGTGTTCCGAGATCGCTGGCGCGCATCTCGACTTCCCAGCCGTCCTCGTGCAAGTGAGCGATATATTGCTGAAGCCCAGGGCCGGAAGACGCCGTTGACTCATTGGACTGGGCGATTTCCTCGAAACGAGAGAGCGGCACACTGCAGTCAATCGTGAGTGACAAGTCGTCCGGGGTGCTCGCTGTGGTAAAAACCAGTTCGAGCAGAGGTCCTTTCTGTGACCCGTGGAGGTCCATAGCCGTGTAGACGATCTCATCTAAGGATTCGGCGAAGACCGGGAAGATGCAGTGAAGAGGTGACAGATTATCCTGCAGATGAACGGAGCGCCGTACCCGATGCTTGAAGTAGAGATTGGACTCCAGGAATCGCAGTTCCATCTCGACGAGCTGGTTCAGAGAGTAAATGTCGGCGTTCTTGACAGAGAAGCGATTGATGCGGGCGACGAGATTCTGAATCAGGTTCGAGAGACTGTCGGCGTTGCGTGAAATGAGGCGGATACTCTTCTGTGTCCGCTTGAGTTGATCCAGGACTTCTTTCCATTGAGGGTCTTCGGATTCGTCGAGTTTCTCGACGGCCTCGGCGATGTTCACCGCACGCATCTCCAGCAGTTGAATACCGCCAATGACCCCCGAGAGAGGAGTGGACAGATTATGGATAATACCCGGTACAAGACTCCCGAGTCGCACCTTTTCGCAAATTGCAAAGGATGCGGAGGGTTCTCTGTCTTTTACGGGTATGTGCTGTGGTTCAGAGGCAACATTAGGATGATTTTTTCGCACTTTCACCTTGACCATCGTGTTCCTGCCTTCCGTTGATCTTCTGAAGTTCGTGCCGCGGGCGGCTATGGTATACCTGCGCTTGATTTTGAGAGAATTTTTGTTTATATAGTTTCGCTGGGCGAAGTGGGTTGCGCGTTGATTCCCGCCCACTTTGCGTCACAAGTTATTCCTTCAGCACGATAGAGTCCACGCAAAGGATGTGCCTATGGGCCTCACCTTCGCCGAGAAGCTGCTCGCCATGAAAGCGGGCAAAGACAAGACGGTACCGGGGGAAATTGTTGAGGTCACGCCGGATGTCTGCATGACGCATGACAACACGGCCTACATCGCTCAGACATTCAAGAAGATCGGCGTCGACAGGGTTCTCTACCCGTCCATGCATGTGATTACGCTGGACCACTGCGTTCCGGCGGCCAACGAGAAATTCGCCAACAATCACCGGCAGGCGCGCGAGTTCGCAGCGGAGCAGGGCATCACTCTCTATGATATAGGTATCGGTATTTGCCATCAGGTTCTCCCGGAAATGGGCTGGGTCGTTCCGGGTACGCTGGTGGTTGGAGCCGACAGCCACTCCACGACCTACGGTGCCTATGGCGCGTTTGGAACCGGCATTACGCGGTCGGAGGCAGCCGTCATTATGGCGACGGGCAAGATCTGGCTTCGCGTTCCCGAGAGCATGAAAGTATGGCTCGAAGGAGCATTCCAACCGGGAGTCACCTCAAAGGATTTCATGCTCGATTTGGCCCGCAAGATCGGCGTGGACGGAGCGCTCTACCGGTCCATTGAATTCTGTGGTCCGGTCGTGGACGACATGAGCCTGTCCAGTCGCGCGGTGATGCCGAATTTGTCCGTCGAAATTGGAGCGAAGAACGGGTACATCCGTGCCGACCGGGTGACCGACGAGTGGCTCCGGGGTCGAGCCTCTCGGGCTTATACGAAAGTGGACCCGGACCCGGATGCGGAGTATGCGGAAGTCTTGACCGTCGATGTCACGGAATTGCCCCCGATGGTGTCGGGGCCGCACCATGTTGACGCAGCTAAACCCGCAAGGGAATTCGCAGGCAAAAAGATTCAGCAAGCCTTCTTCGGCTCGTGCTGCAACAACCGACTTGAAGATATTGCGGTTGTGGCGGAGGTTCTTCGCGGGAAGAAGATTCATCCGAGCGTGCGCATGATTTGTATTCCGGCGTCACGAGAGACACTTCTTGCCGCGCTGAAAGCTGGCCATGTTGAGGTCATCGTTCAGGCGGGGGGAATTTTCATGAATCCGGGATGCGGGCCCTGTATGGGGAATCATGAAGGGATTCTCGCCGACGGGGATGTCTGCATTTCCACTTCGAATCGCAATTTCCGGGGGCGCATGGGCAATCCCAATGCGGAGATTTATCTGGCGTCGCCACGGAGCGTCGCGGCGAGCGCTGTGGCTGGTGAGATTGTCGACTTTCGCGATCTGTGAGTCGGCGACTCACCTATCGTCAAAAACAGGACAATTTAAGGGGAAAGGTTTCGTCGCATGCCTTCTGCGAAAATCTGGTTTCAGGCGGCACGCCCATTCAGTTTCACGGCATCCCTCACGCCGGTACTGGTGGGCACGGCACTCGCCGCCGCGCACGGGCACTTCCATGTGCTCTATTTCTTAGCGGCACTTTTCGGCGGGCTATTCATTCATGCAGGCAGCAATCTCTTCAACGATGTATTCGATTACAGGATTGGAGCGGACACGACCCCAAGTAATGGCTCGGGCCTTCTCCCGCAAAAGGTACTGACTCCGAAGCAGGTTTATCACTTTGGGCTCGTGATGTTTCTGCTGGCTTTTCTCATTGGCATTTATCTGGTGGCGGTTCGCGGTTGGGTTATCGTGGCACTCGGGACTGCCGGGCTTCTGGGTGGGTACTTCTACACTGCAGGCCCCATTCATCTTAAATATCGTGCTCTGGCTGAGCCCATCATCTTCCTTCTCTTCGGTCTTCTGATGGTTTGGGGAGGCTGGTATGTGCAGACGGGCACCCTTGCCTGGGAACCTTTCATCGTCAGTCTTCCCATCGCTTTCTTAGTGGCGGCGATCGTCAATGTGAATAACCTGCGGGATGCCCAATCGGATCGAAAGGTCGGTTTCAAGACTATCTCTATTGGTATGGGACACGGGACTTCTTCGATGGTCTATTACAGCCTCATCGCTCTGGCCTATTTGTCTCTGGGCGTGATGGTGCTGATGAATCTCGTGGAGTGGTTTGTTGTCGTCGCTCTTCTATCGCTTCCCGCCGCCATCAAGGTCATCCGTCTCGTGAGCTCGTCCGTGGGGAAACCCAGTTCGCACCTGGCGATTGCTGATGTGTTGACAGCGCAGCTTCACATGAAGTTCGGCCTTCTCTTCACGGCGGGGATTGTGCTGGGCCGATGGCTTTGATCGTTGTTCGCAGAATGAAATTCCTTCGCATATCCGCAGCATCTCCTTTCGCTCCGGGAAAAGCACGCCGATGAGAAGCCGGAGACCGAGTTTTCGGCCCATCCCCCGCATTCGGCGTACGGTTTTGGAACAGAGTGCGCTCTTTTTCTCTGTTCTGCGCTGGTCTATTTTGGCGACGCTGGTCGGAGCGATAACCGGCACTTCCACCTGGGCTTTTGTTTCGCTCCTCGAATGGAGTGCGGGAAAGACCAGCACCTGGCCTTACTGGTTTCTGCTTGCGCCGATAGGGATGATCTTGTCGGCGCTCTCCATTCGATTGCTCGCACCAGATGCCGAAGGGCACGGCACAGAGAAGGTTATTGAAGCGGTTCATCGCTTTTCAGGACGGATCTCTCTCAAGATTGCTCCTGTGAAAACGCTGGCAACGGTCATTACGATCGCGTCAGGTGGGTCGGCAGGTAAAGAGGGTCCGGCAGCTCAAATCGGCGGTTCACTCGCTTCGGGAATCGCCAATCTGTTGAGGCTCTCGGCCGACGACCGCCGGAAGCTGGTTGTTTGTGGCATCAGCGCCGGATTCGCCTCGGTCTTCGGTACGCCCATCGCCGGAGCGCTTTTCGGCATCGAAGTGCTTTTCCTCGGGAATATTCTCTATGAAGTGCTAGTGCCTTCTTTTGTTGCCGGGATTACGGCGTATCAGGTCTCTCATTGGCTGGGCCTCACTTACTTTGCGCAACCAATTGCCTTCGTTCCGACTTTTACGGAGGGTTTTTTCTTCAAGATTATCTTGACTGGTGTAGCCTTTGGCCTTGTGACTGTTCTACTTATCGAGATCTTCCGATATGTCCATCACAATATGCGGTTACTCATCCCAAACTTTCTCGTTCGTGCGTTGGCTGGTGGTGGTGTTCTCATCGTTCTTGGACTGATTTTCGGCAGGCAAGTACTCGGTCTGGGAATGATTGAAATCGGCACTGCACTTACGGGCCATCATGTCCCTCCGCTGAATTGGCTGGGAAAAATCCTGGCTGTCGCAGTGACTCTGGGTTGCGGCGGGTCGGGCGGTGTGGTGACTCCGATCTTTTTCGTCGGCGCGAGTTTTGGCAACTTCTGGGCATCCGTCATTGGTGCTGATCCCATGACCATCGCCGCCATTGGCCTCACCGCGGTGCTGGCTGGCGCCGCTAACACGCCCATCGCCGCTTCGATGCTCGTGATCGAAATGTTTGGCCCAGCGATCGGGCCGTACGCCGCGATGTGTGCCGTCGTCAGCTTCCTGATGTCCGGGCATCGTTCCGTGTATCCGAGTCAAGTTTTGGCGGCGAGCAAGAGCGAGACGCTTCGTGCGCGGTTGCAGCGACCGCTCGGCACTGGTGAATCGCGAGCCTCCGATGCCGCTTTTAAAGATGTGGAGCAGGCGCTTTCGCTGCCCAAGGCCATCTGGCGTTTCGTTACTTCGGGCGAGTGGAGACGGCGCAAGTAAACTGCACCTATTGGGCCACATGGATTCTTGTAGTGATACGACATAGTTCATTCATAAGTGAGCGTCGAACCTCAATGTCGAATCTTGGAGGAGAAAAGCATTGAGTGAACCATCGCCAGCGCCTGACCCTGATCTAATTTACGGCCTCTATGCTGACGGCTTCAAGGGACAGATCGTGCGCCTCGCACTATTAGTCGATGTGTTCACTCCGCTTGCACTTGGCCCGGCAGACGCAAGAACAGTAGCTCACGCATGCCGTTGCGACGAGAGCGTCATACGCGTTCTGTTAGACTACCTGAGCAGTCTGCAACTGCTGCATCGCCGAGGCGACACCTACGCTCTCACTCGCACTGCTGCCACTTTCCTCGTGCGCGGACAGCGGACCTACGCTGGTGGTTGGGTGTTAGCCGAAACCGACTCTAAGATGTGGGACGCGATGCTACAAACACTGCGCAGCGGCCAGCACTCCTATGGTATTGACTTTCCATGGTCACAGGACGCGTGGCTCGAGAGTTTCCGCTTATCACGACCTACCGAGAGCTTGGAAATGTGGCGTGCTGCAGGTATCGAGCCGGGGAAACGGACGGCTCTGCGCGTACTTGATCTGGCCTGTGGCTGTGCTATCAAGAGCCTTGTCTTGGCCCAAGCCGATCCGACTGCGCATATCACCTGCATTGACAGTGCCGAAGTGCTGGAAGTCACACGCGACTTGGCTGATCGATTGCATGTTTTGCCCCAAGTAACCTTCATGCCAGGGCAATTGCCGGAACTGAATCTCGGGGAGGGCTGTTATGATGCTACACTGCTTAGTCAGATTACCTACAGCCTGACTCCGTCGCAGAATACCGAAATCTTTCGGCGTGTTTACAAGGCACTTTCGCCGCATGGCATTCTGCTCATTGACGCCATTATGACTTCGAATGAACCCTCCGAGTCGGCTGCCCTTGTAAGTTTGCTCATGCACACCATTAGTGGTGGCACGACGTATTCATTCGCTGAATACCGAAAATGTCTGGAGGAAGTCGGCTTTCGACAAGTTACACAGATTAGCGAGAAATGGCTGTCTGCCGCTAAGCGTTAGTGCTTTGAAGCCCGCGTCGATTCCCGGGATTCTCCTCAAAACAGTTCATTCAAAGACGAGAATCAGAGAATAGATCCCTTCTTGCGCTGGAGAAAACCATGTCGGAAATGATTAAGGGTCGCGTTTGGAAATACGGTGATAATGTCAACACCGATGTCATCTTTCCGGGGAAGTATACCTATACGATCAACGACCCGAAGGAGATGGCCAAGCACGCGATGGAAGACGAGGACCCCGAGTTCGTGAAGAGGGTCAAGGCGGGGGATGTCATCGTCGCGGGCAAGAATTTTGGCTGTGGCAGTTCGCGCGAGCAGGCTGCGATTTGTCTGAAGGAGGCGGGGGTCGGCGCTGTCATCGCCAAGAGCTTTTCGCGCATCTACTTCCGCAACTGCATCAATATCGGCCTGCCGGCGGTTACCTCAGCCGAGGCCGTGGATGCCGTCAAAGCAGGCGATGAAGTGACGATTGACTTCAAGCAGGGCAAGATCATCGCTCCCGCCGGCACGTTTCACTTTCCGCCGGTTCCTGAGGCGATTCTGGGCATTGTTGCTGCTGGAGGCCTTATTCCATATACCCGGAAGAGACTTGGAAAAGCGTGAGGTATTCCTGCACGGGATTGCCGAGTGCCCGAGGGGTTTGGTCTTTGTCCGCGACCAGAGGTCGCGAGTAGTATGAAAAAAGGGAGCGGGCAGGGCGGCGCAAGATTTTCTATTTTTTTGCTTGACTTTTGAACGAATGTTCACTATATTTGGACAAATGGTCAATACGGAGGCGGACGATGGAAGCGAATCTAAGCGAAAAACAGGAGCGTGCCTTAAGGTTCATCCGGCGCTACGCTGAAGAGCACGACCGTCCTCCGACCCTGCGGGAGATTGGAGCGGCGATTGGAGTGAGCTCGACGAACGGGGTTCGCTACATCTTGGAGGTGCTTGTCCGGAAGGGCTACCTGTCGCGCAGCCCGGCACTGTCGCGCGGGATTTCGCTGACACCACGGAGTCTGCGTGGAGGCAAGGGCATGAGGTCGGTTCCGCTAATTGGCCGAATTGCGGCAGGTTCTCCCCTTCTCGCTGAAGAGAATTATGAAGGGCATGTGGCCGCTGATCCGGCCGTGGTGGGCAGTGGCGAGACTTTCGCGCTGAGGGTCAAAGGGGAAAGCATGAAGGATGCCGGGATTCTGGACGGCGATATTCTCTTCGCGCGGCCTCAGTCCACGGCGCAGAAAGGGGACATCGTCGTGGCGCTGCTCGACGGCGAAGCGACGGTCAAGTACTTCCGGCCGGAGAAGGGTCGAATCCGCCTCGCCCCGGCCAACCGGCGATTTGCACCCATCAATGTGCCGAAGGGCGGATCGGATTTCCGAATCCTGGGGAAAGTCATCGGGCTGATGAGGAAGATTTAGCGCTGCTGAAGCAGCTTGTGCGGAGGAAGGTTTACTTGTCGATGATGAGGGTGACAGGGCCGTAGTTCGTCAGTTCGACTTCCATGCGGGCGGCAAAGATGCCGGTCTCGGTGCGAATGCCGCGGTTTCGCAGAGCGGTGACGAATTTCTCATAGAGTTCTTCCGCAAGTTCGGGGGGCGCTGCACCGACGAAACTGGGGCGTTTGCCTTTGCGGCAATCACCGAAGAGAGTGAATTGTGATATAACGAGCGCGGCGCCGCCCACCTCTTCGAGGGACCGGTTCATCTTCCCTTCGTCGTCTTCGAAGATGCGCAGGCCCGCGCACTTCTCCGCCATCCAGTCGGCTTCGCCGTCGGTGTCCGTGGGGGCAACGCCGAGGAGAATCAGCAGCCCCTTGCCGGTCTTGCCGACGACCTCACCTCTGACGCGAACCTGCGCCGACGATACTCGTTGAACAACTGCCCGCATCCGAAGCGTCTCCCCTACGGCGTCAGGTCATCGTGCTTATGGCCTGTGATCGTGAGCAGATGGCCGAGTTTGTCGCGCTTGGTCAGCAGATAGTCTCGATTGGTATCCGTGGCGGTGACTTCAATCGGCACGCGCTCGACGATTTCCATATCATAGCCTTTCAGGCCGATGATCTTCTTTGGATTGTTCGTCATGAGTCGGATTTTGTGAATGCCCAGCGCTCGAAGAATCTGAGCACCGATCCCGTAGTCGCGCAGGTCAGCCTTGAAGCCGAGCGCGATGTTGGCCTCGACGGTGTCGCTCCCTTCGTCCTGAAGCCGATACGCCTGGAGCTTGGCCGGCAGGCCGATGCCACGACCTTCCTGCCGCATGTAGAGCACCACCCCACGCCCTTCCTTTTCGACCATTTGCATTGCGGTCGCGAGCTGGTCGCCGCAATCGCACCGCAATGACCCGAAAACATCCCCCGTCAGACACTCCGAATGGACTCGCACGAGCACCGGCTCTTGGCCGCTGATTTCTCCTTTGACCATCGCCAGATGATCTTTGAATTCGAGGAGGTCCTGGAAGTGCATGAGCTTGAAATGTCCCCAGCGCGTTGGGAAATCGACGGTCACCACATGCTTGACGAGGGTCTCGGTGCGCTGGCGATAGGCGATAAGGTCTCGGATCGACACGACTTTCAAATCGAAACGGCGGGCAAGTTCGAGGAGCTCGGGCAAGCGCGCCATGGTGCCGTCATCGGCGAGAATCTCGCACAGGACTCCGGCCGGATAGAGACCCGCCAGACGCGCGAGGTCAACGGTGGCTTCCGTGTGGCCTGCTCGGCGCAGAACGCCTCCGTCACGCGCTCGCAACGGGTGAATATGCCCGGGCCTTGCGAAATCCTCCGGCTGAACCTGCGGGTCGCAAAGCGCGAGAATCGTTCGCGCGCGGTCATAGGCGGAGATGCCCGTCGAGGTGCCTCGGCGATAGTCGACAGACACCGTGAACGGCGTTCCCAGCAGCGCCGTGTTCTCGCGAACCATCGGGGGCAAAGCCAACTGGTCGGCGCGTTCTTCGGTCATCGGGACGCACACCATTCCCCGACCAAACTTCGTCATGAAGTTGATGGATTCCGGTGTTACCTTTTCGCAGGCCTGGATGAAATCGCCTTCGTTTTCGCGGTCCTCGTCATCCACGACGATGAGCATCTTGCCTTCTGCGAAATCCGCAATGCCGTCTTCTATCCGGTCTGACATGGTCGTCTCATTTTTCAACAACGCAATCCGCTTCGACTTCCACGAGCCAATCGTCTCTGACGAAACCTGTCACTTCAACAAAAGTGCAGGCTGGCCGAATCTTTGAAAAGAACTCTCCATGGGCACGAGCGGCTTCCTCCCATTTTGAGATGTCGGTAAGCATGACACGAGTGCGGATGACATCCTCAAGCGAGCCCCCGGCTTCCTCAATCGCCTTCTTCATGATCAGGATACAATGTCTGGTTTGCTCATAGACATTGCCTGGATGAGCTGTCGTTCCGTCCGACGCAATAGGCGCTGTGCCGGAAACGGAAATCATGTTGCCGATTCGCACGGCGCGCGAAAAGCCGATTGGCTCTTCCATCGGAGAACCTGAGGATATATTTTTACGCCTCATTGTTTTCAGTGATATTGCGTGAGATCAGACAATTCCTATCTCACATCCGCGCGGAGAGCTTTTCTACATACTTGCCGATAACATCCACCTCGATATTCACCTTCGCGCCTGCTCGCAATTTGCCCAGTGTTGTGTTTTGCCAAGTGTGAGGAATCAGCTCTATCGTTGCGCGCAATCCATCCACTCGTGCGACAGTCAGACTCACGCCGTCTATCGCGATGGAGCCTGTCGCAACCGCATATTTTGCGATGTCTTGCGGCAACAGGAGTTCAAGTCCGCGTTCCGACCCACCTGAAAGGACGCGGCGAACCGTTCCAACACCGTCCACATGCCCCTGCACGAGATGTCCCCCAAGGCGGTCTCCCAACCGGAGCGGCCTTTCAAGGTTAACCAGATCTTCCGGGCGCATGTTCCCCAAGGTGCTTTTGCGTGCGGTCTCCTCCATGATGTCGCACTCGAAGCGGCCCGCCGCACACTGAACGGCGGTCGTGCAGACGCCGCTTATGGCGATGCTGTCACCGAGCTTCAAATCCACTGAAACGATCTGACACGCGACACCCAGCCGCAGTGTGCCTTCGCGCTTCTGAGCCGAGTCGATCTTGCCGATTTCTTCAATCAGTCCTGTGAACATCTATCCAATTCCATCCAGAGGTCGTTGCCAACCCAGCGCACGCGCTGCCAGGAAAACTCCGGCATGGCTCGGAGCGTGCGCAAGCCGAGAGGGCCCACGCTGGCCATGCCGTCAGCTCCAATCAGCTTCGGCGCGATGGCGACAATCAGCCGATCTGCAAAGCCAGAGCGCAGGAACGAGCGATGCACTGTGCCGCCGCCTTCGACGAGAATCGATTGAAGACTCAGCCGTGCCATTTGGCGGAGAGCCGCTCGCAGCTCGACGAATCCTTCTTTTGATGCGCGCACTTGAAATACTTGAGCGCCTGCTCGTTGAAGCGCGTTTCGTTTCCTCGTCGACGCCTTGTCTGTTGTGAAGATGATCGTCTTTTCCGGGTCACGCTGATGAAGCACGCGCGCATCCAGTGGAATGCTCAGCCGCGAATCGAGAATGACACGCAGCGGGTTTCGACCGCGGACAAGGCGAACCGTAAGC
>CAZJAD010000015.1:0-13212 GCA_964543855.1 uncultured Alphaproteobacteria bacterium | reverse complement strand
GGTGGCGTTTTCCCATAGCAACAGCAAGGTTCAAGATTCACATAGAGCGTTGCGCCGCGAGCCTCGTCTTTTCGCAGTTTTGAAAGGGCTACGATTTCGCTGTGGGGCCCGCCGAAATAGGCATGGTGACCGCGAGCAATCTCACGACCGCCTTTGACAATAACGGCGCCGACGAGGGGATTCGGGCTCGTGCGTCCTCGTCCTCGAAGCGCTTCGCGCAGGGCGATGCGCATGAAATCGTCGTCTTGGTTACCCGCGATGAACCTCTTTGACAATGCGATCCACGAGCTCTGGCGGTTCGATCCCCGCCGCTCTCGCCGCCTTCGGAACAAGCGATGTCTTCGTCATGCCCGGAAGTGTGTTGACCTCGAGGCAGTAGGCTTTGTCTTGCTGCGCAAGCAGGAAATCGACGCGTGCAAATCCGCCACAACCGAGAGCGTCGTAGGCACGCAGAGCGGTTTTCTGGATCTCTGCGGCAAGATTCTCATCCAGAGGCGCCGGACAGAGATAGTCGGAACGGCCCGAAGTGTACTTGTTGTGATAATCGTAATAGCCTTCGTGCGGGCAAATCTCGATCAGAGGCATCGCTTCGGTGCCCAAAATGACCGCCGTGATTTCACGACCGGGAACATAGGTTTCGATGAGCAGGTCATCGCCAAGATCGGCAACCGCCTGGACGGCTTGCGCGATGTCCGCATCACTCCTGACGATGGTCAGTCCGACTGTTGAACCTCCGTGGAGCGCTTTGAAAACAGCCGGAAGACCGATTTGCGAAAGAGCCGCTTCGATGTCGTTCTCGCGGTCCGTTCGGCTGTTCGACACCACCGTTGCATCTGGAGTCAGGATACCGAAGGAACGGAAGACATCCTTCGCTTTTTCTTTGTTCATCGCCAAAGCGCACGCCAAAGGCCCGGAGCCCGTGTACGGGAGTCCGATCCACTCCAGAAGCGCCTGAAGCGTGCCGTCTTCACCCCAACCACCGTGGAGAATCGGGAAGGCAAGGTCGGGGGCGGTTTTCTCGAGTGCGGTCAGGAAGCGTGACACACGCGTCGGCATGAAATCCCGGTGCGGCGGTGCCGCTGGCGGCTGAGCACCAATCGCCGGCGGTGCCATCGGGTGGTCGGGTGTGAAGATCCTGTCGGGCTCGGCGGGATCGAGTTTGGCGACACGGTATCCTGCAGACGCGAGCCACTCGCCGACCGCATCACCGGACGCGAGCGACACGATGCGCTCGGCTGAATCTCCACCGCAAAGGACAACTACTTTCATCGTCTATTCCCTGTGGAAGGCTGTCTTCACCACGAATACCACCCTAAAAAACCAGTGCCATTGCCGTGCGGTCGTCTTCTGGCGGCTGCCCTTCGCCGTAAACCTCGACTTCCTGAAAGATCGCGTCCAGAAGGTCCGGGGCTGAACCGCAGTGAGCCTTGACAAAGTCAACAAGGGCAGCGGATCCATACTCGCGATCATGAAAGTTCTTGGCCTCTACGATACCGTCTGTGTAAGCGAGGAGACGACCTTTTTCGAGTTTCTCCACAAATCCCTGGTGGTAGACGGCGTCCGGGAAAACACCCAGAATCACTCCGCCCTCTTCCAAGCGGATGATCTTGCCGTCCTGACAGAGAATCGGGAAGTCATGTCCGCCGTTGACGAATTCGAGGGAGAGCCGCCGGACATCCAGGCGCGCCACGAACAAGCTGACGAACCAGCCGGGCGCCGCGCCGTGGCAGAGGGTCAGATTCAGTGTTGACATCAGTTCGGGCAGAGGCATTTGCGCTCTGGCGAGTGTTCGCAGCGCCGCCTGCACCTTCGCCATCACCAGCGCCGAGGCGATCCCTTTGCCCGACACATCTCCCATTGCGAGCAAATAGTTGCCGTCCGGCAAGGGGATGACATCGTAATAATCGCCGCCGACAATGTGCGCGGGGACGCTGCGGGCATCCATCTCGATTCCGGGCAAGCGAGGCAGTTCTTCGGGTAAGAGTGCTTCCTGAATGGCCCGTGCGACGGCGAGCTCGCTCTCCAACCGTTCTTTTTCAGTCAGGTCCCGGAGCATGCGGCGAATATCCGCCGTCAATAGATTGAACGACTCGCCTACCTGCCGGAACTCGGCACTGCCGGTGACTGGCATCGTGTAGTCGAGATGTCCCAGCCTGAGCTCCTGCACACCTTTCTCGAGAGACCGTGCAGAGCGATTGATGCCGCCGGCGACCCTCCATCCCACCCAGCTAATGGCCACCATCGCTCCCAAGAAGATAATCCCCAAGATGTAAAAGGCCGCCCGCATGCCCAGGTTGATCGGTTCTTGGGGATTGAAGATCGTCTGCCAGAGGCGCAGGGGAGTGAGCCACAGAACATAAGTGTAGGTGACGATCTCTCCTGTCTGCCATTGCACCCCTTTGAGATGATTGACACCGGCGACCAGTTCTTCGTCCAGCCAACTCAGCCTACGCCGCCGTTCGCGCGTGGAGACCTGAGTGAACTCAGCCGCGGAATCGGCATCCGCGACCGAAAACTCGACCGACTTCAACCCTCCGCCACCGAGGCGAGTCCCATATCTCACTTGGGTTGCCTCGGATCCTCTCGGATGAATCGTGATGTCGGTTCCCGCGATTTCTTTCAAGCGGAGGAGAAAATCGCGAGTGATTGGAATCCAACTGCGCAGCATGAAACCTTTCGTCGGCAGGAGGGCGTAGAGACAGAATTCTCGATTGCAGACTCCCATCGTCGTACCGCCATCGCGGAGATCGGCTGGAATTCGTATCGTGTCGTTGCCACCGATGACTGTATAGACCCAGACGCTGTCTGACTCCGACTCAACTTCCCGCAAGACATCAAAGAGAGCGGTTGGATACAGGTCGATTTGAGGGAGCGGCAAGCGGCGGACTCCTTTTTCGACCGGACGCAAATCATCCCAGAAGGCGGGCCGTGACGACATCGACGCCACCCAGCGATGAAACCGAACCTGCTGGGAGCTGAACAGATTCTTAGTGAGAGTGGAGCGGTAACTCGCAATCATCAGGTAGAGGCCGAAAAGGACGAGCACGGTGAAGAGCGAGAGCGGGATGAGGGCTGTCAGGAAATAGACGCCGAGGAGTTTGCTTCTCACGCGTCCGCGGCCAAATAACAGGACGGCTGCCCAGTGATAAATCCCGAACGCGGCGAAGAAGATGCAGAAGAGGCGCAGGCCGAGGCGCAGGATTTCAAAGAGCCCGATGGCCAGTCGCCTGGCCAGGAAGCCCTCTTCCGGAGTCAACATCGATGTGATGAAGGTCGTCGCACCGATGCTCTCTCCAAAGAAGGGACTGAGACCGACAATCGCGGCCACAAAGACAAGGAAGGCCAGCGGACCGGAGCTGATCGAGCGCACTTCGCGCCACCGAATGCCGAAGAGCAGATAGACAATCGCAAAAACATAGAAGGTGTCCGCCACTCCCCCAAACAGGACGGGTAGAAGACACAGGATACATACGGTGTAGAAGAGGATTCGCCGCCATCCACGATAGGTCTTGCGCAAGACCGGAAGAACAACAAGAAAGAGCCCGAAGAAGAAGGCGGACAAGACGAAAAGTGCGGCGTGACACATTGCCTGCGCCGCGGGTCGACCTCCTTCGAACCATCCGTGTGTCAGATGGACGAGCAGCGTGAACCCAATCACTCCGCCGGCTGCTGCGGTCAGCCGGGTCGAGAAAGGTTTGTCCTTGACGAAGCGAAAACCTTCGAGGCCTGCCAGGAGTCCCAGCAGGACGGCCGCGAGATAGGTCACACCCACCCGGTCGGACTCCGGGAGAAGGAGACCGAAGATTAGAAGAATGCCAAGGCCAAGGACCAGTGGCCCCGATTTCTCCAGAGCACGCATGCTCTACCGGATTCCTTTTCGATTTTGGAGGGAAGACATCTGCCGCGTAGGTTTCGCGCGAATTGGACTAACAGCGCGCTTTGAGTTCACTGAGCACTCGGTCACGCCCCCAGATGGCGATGAGCTTGCTCAGCTCCGGCCCGTGGAGCGTTCCGGTCAGGCCCGCGCGCACGGTTTGCCAGAGCTCTTTGCCTTTCAATCCAACGGTTTTGCCCGAGCCTTTGCAGGTTTCTTTGAATACCTCACCGATGGCGTCGTAATCGTCCCATGCGCTCGCGGGAATCTCCGCCAGCGCATCGTGCAGATGCCTGAGCAATCTCCGAGCGTTTTCATTAGCAAGGTGTTCGAGTGCGTCCGCGCCGGGCTCGCTCGTCGGTTTGAAGATGTCGACGATGCGCTGCGCCGCTTCGGCATAAGTTGTCGCGCCGGCACGGAGCGTCTGCAGAGTGAACTTCAACTTCGGTTCGCCGTATTGCTGGACGAAATCCTTTGGGAAGAAACGGCTGGCGTTCGCGTAGAGTTCGTCGTCGGACTCTCGTTTCAGGTATTCGCTGTTCAGCCAGCGCAACTTGGTGACATCGAACACCGCGCCCGCTTTGCCGACTCGCGACATATCGAACTCGCCGATGAGCTGTTCGACGGAAAAGAGTTCCTGCTCGGTCTTCGGATGCCACCCGAGCAGTGCCACGAAATTCAGCAGGGCTTCGGGCAGGATTCCATCATCGCGATAGGCTTCCACTGCCACATCAGCGGTGCGTTTGGAGAGCTTCGTGCGATCCGGGTTCAGCAGAAGCGGCAGGTGCGCAAAAACCGGAGTTTCCCAACCGAAGAACTGATAGAGAAGCACGTGCTTGGGAGTCGAAGAGAGCCATTCTTCCCCGCGGATGACATGAGAAATCTGCATGAGGTGATCGTCGATGACATTCGCCAAGTGATAGGTTGGGAATCCATCGGACTTCAGCAGAACCTGATCATCGATCGCCTCCGCTTGAAAGGAGACTTGACCGCGCACGAGGTCATCGAAGGTTATGGTCTCTGCTTGCGGGACAGCCAAGCGAATGACATGGGGCTCGCCTTTTTCAGCTCGGCGGCGTGAAGTCTCGGCATCCAGGTCGCGACAGCGGCGATCATACATTGGAGTAACACCCTGCTTGGTCTGTTTAGAACGCATAGCTTCCAGCTCTTCGGGCGTACAGAAACAGCGATACGCTTGACCGGATGCGAGGAGTCGTTCGACATGGTGACGGTATGTCGTCAGGCGCTCGGACTGCACATACGGGCCGAAATCGCCGCCGACACGAGGCCCTTCATCAAACGAGAGTCCTAGCCAGTCGAAGACGCCGAGCAGATTATCGACTGCACCCTCGACGATTCGGCTGCGATCCGTGTCCTCGATGCGCAGCACGAACTTGCCGGCGTTCTGGCGCGCAAACAGATAATTGAACAGCGCGGTTCGCAGGCCGCCGACATGCAGGAAACCCGTGGGGCTGGGCGCAAATCGTACGCGCACGCTCACGGAGTCTCCTCCCGACTGTGCTGCATGGATGGCGTCATTACCAGACTCTCATCGCGTTGACTCGCTCTCCAATAGAGCCACAGCAAGCGCGGCGATACCTTCGCCTCGCCCGGCGAATCCCATCCCTTCGGTCGTTGTTGCTTTGACTGAAATCTGGTTCCTTGAGACTCCGAGGGCAGCCGCCAGCGCTTTCTCCATTTGCGAGATATGAGGAGCAAGCTTCGGTTCTTCACAGACAACCGAGACATCGATATTTGAGATGCGGAAACCGCTGGCTGCGAGGAGTCGACTCGTTTCCTCGAGGAGCCGAAGGGAGCGGATATCTTTGAAGCGCGGGTCACCTGGTGGGAAATGTCGGCCTTTGTCGCCGAGGTTTGCAGCACCCAGGAGTGCATCGAGCATGGCGTGGGCGACGACATCGCCGTCGCTGTAGGCTTCGAGACCCCACGGAGACGGAATCGTGATGCCTCCCAGAACGAGCGGCCTCCCCACCTTTTTCCGATGCGCATCGAAGCCGATACCGACTCGCAAAGCCAAACCTCTGTGCGAAAACAAAAAGGGGCTACCTGACCTTCGATTCAGGCAAGCCCCTTATCTTTTTATCGTTCATACCTGCGGGTGACGAAGATAGAATTCGGCGAGAGCCAAATCATGGGGGCGAGTAATCTTGATATTTCGTGGGCTGCCGTCGACAACGGCCACCTGTGAAAGCTCGAAGTATTCGACCAGGGCGGCGTCATCGGTGGCCACCAGTCCCTGCGCCGTTGCGCGCTCGTGGGCCTGCTTGTAGATGTGAAATCTGAAAGCCTGTGGCGTTTGTACCGCGCGGAGAACTTCGCGCCGCAGCGTCGCTTCGACAAATCCTTCACGCACACGCTTAACCGTATCGGCAACCGGCACTGCGGGAACGGCTGCACCGTGCGTTTCTGCTGCTGCGATGACGGTATCGATCACATTCCGTGATACGAGAGGTCTCGCGGCGTCGTGAACCACGATGATGTCCACATCGGCGGTCAGAGCGCCCAACGCATGCTGTGCCGACTGTTGCCTTGTTGCGCCTCCGGCGACGACTTGTACGCCCGCAGTATCTTCAAGGAGCGTTTCCACCTCTCGAAGAAACCGAGGCGGCGCTGCCACGATAGTCTCACCGATGGCCTTCACTTCGAGAAATGGAGCGAGCGAGCGACGCAGCATCGGGATGCCGTCCACCGGCACCAGAGGTTTGGGCAGTTGACCGCCGAAGCGCTCTCCCTCTCCAGCGGCGAGAAGCAGAAGTGCCGCTTTCACAGAACCAGCATGCTATCGCCATAGCTGTAGAAGCGATATCTTGCTTTGATCGCGTGGCGATAGGCTTTCATAATCAGGTCCATATCCGCGAAGGCACAGACGAGCATGAGAAGCGTCGAGCCGGGAAGGTGAAAGTTCGTCAGGAGGTGGTCCACAACCTTGAACTGATAGGGCGGATAGATGAACTTATCGGTCCAGCCCGAAGCGTTCTTGACGCCTCCGTTGAAGTTAGCGACAGTCTCGAGGGTTCGTGTCGTGGAGGTCCCGACGGAAATAATCCTTTTGCCTTCGGCAATCGCATTGTTAATCGTCTCTGCGGCTTCGGTACCGACCTCGAAGTACTCCGAGTCCATACGGTGCCGCGCGAGATCTTCCACCTGCACCGGGCGGAAAGTGCCGAGGCCGACATGCAGAACGACGGGCACAACATGCACGCCTTTGCGAGCGATGCGATCGAGGAGACCACGCGTGAAATGAAGTCCGGCAGTTGGAGCCGCGACGGCTCCCGTAACCTGAGCGTAGATCGTCTGATAGCGTTCCGTATCCTCCGGGCGCGGCTCTCGGCGAATATACGGCGGCAAGGGCGGTTTGCCATATTTCTCGACGAGGCCGTTGAAATCACCTTCATAGTGGAATCGAACGACGCGGCCGCCGGAGGTCGTATTGTCGATCACTTCACAGTACATGTCGTCGCCGATGTGGATGCTGTTCCCGGTACGCACTTTGCGCGCCGGTTTGACCAACACCTCCCAGAGATCATCCGTCAGGCGACGCAGAAGGAAAACCTCGATATCGGCTTCGGTCTTCTCCTTGTAGCCGGAGAGGCGCGCGGGGAAAACGCGCGTGATATTGACGACCAGGCAATCGCCCGGTGAGAGGTACTTGATGATGTCCGAGAACTTGCTGTCGTGCAATTCCCCGGTCGCGCGGTTGATGACGAGCATGCGGGAGGTATCGCGCCGGCGGGCAGGCATCTGAGCGACAAATTTCTCGGGCAGACGAAACTTGAAATCAGAAAGGCGCGGGGGCGTCTGCACTCCCCGGGGTTCATAAACAGATCGTGTCGTCGGCATAACCTTTCGGATGCCTCCTTTACAGCAAGTTTTCCTGTGCGCCTTGCGACATCGAATATCCAAAGTGATCCAGTGCCAGTCGCGTCGCCTTTCGACCACGAGGGGTGCGTTCGAGAAATCCCTCGCGGATCAGGTAGGGTTCGTAAATTTCTTCCAGAGTGCCTTCGTCCTCTCCGACCGTGACGGCCAGGGTTCCGAGCCCAACCGGTCCGCCGCGGTATTTCTCGATCAAGACACGCATGAGGCGTTTATCCATCTCGTCAAAGCCTCTGGCGTCTATCTCGAGGAGCTCGAGAGCGTCGCGCGCAATCGCCGGTGAGATGTGCCCGTCTGAGCGGACCTGCGCCACATCGCGGATGCGGCGCAAGAGGCGATTGGTTACGCGTGGTGTTCCCCGTGAGCGTCCAGCGATTTCCCGTAGAGCTTCCGTGTCCGCCGATACGCCAAGGATACGCACCGAACGGTTCAGAATCTGATGGAGCTCGTCAGCCGAGTAGTAGTCCAAGCGAAAAGACATCCCGAAGCGCGCCAGAAACGGCGATGTCAACAGCCCGGCGCGTGTTGTCGCACCGACGAGGGTGAAGCGCGGCAGCGTGAGCTGCAGAGTGCGCGCGGCCGGTCCCCGGTCAATGAGGATTTCGAGTTTGAATTCCTCCATGGCCGGGTAAAGGTACTCTTCGACGGCTGAGCTTAGGCGGTGGACTTCATCGATGAATAGAATGTCGCCGTCTTGCAGGTTCGTCAGAACGCCCGCCAGGTCGGCAGGCCTCTCCAGAACCGGCCCGGTCGTGACATGGATTTGCGTACCCATGCCGTGGGTGACAAGGTACGCCAGAGTTGTTTTGCCCAAGCCCGGAGGCCCATAGAAAAGGCAGTGATCCAGAGCCTCGTGGCGCTCGCGCGCGGCCTGGAGGAAAATCTGCAACTGCTGTTTGACCTTGAACTGGCCGACAAAATCGTCGAAAGTCGCCGGCCTGAGTGACAGGTCAAGGTCGCGATCTTCGTCCAGAGGTTCCGGCTGGGCAATTCGCGGCATCAGCTCACCCGCAGGGCGTGTTTCACAATCTCTTCAGTCCCTTTCACTCCGGCACGCAGCGCATCTCTCACCGCCTTATCCGCCTGGGTTCGTCCGAAGCCGAGAGCGAGCAGCCCCTGGATGGCCTCGCGCACGCCTCCATCCTGCGGGACTTCTCCCACGCCGACAGGCAATCCCTCTGCGATCCGACCTCTGAGCTCGAGCACCAACCGTCGGGCCAGCTTTTCACCGACGCGCGGGATCGCCTGCAGGCGATCCGTATCCTCCTGCGCTACCGCGCGGCGAATGTCATCGGTTCGCGCTCCCGAGAGAATCGTCAGCGCCAGACGCGGACCGACACCTGAAACCGGGAGCAAATTGAGAAAAAGCCAACGCTCCTCGAGAGTCGCGAAGCCAAAGAGCTCGATCTGCTCGTCGCGGACGAGGAGATGAGTCCAGAGCTTCACCTTCACACCGGGTGCCGGAAGCTCTTCGACGGTCGAAAGGGAGACCAGACACGCCATCGCAACACCGCCGATGTCTACGACGACACGCGCCGGGCTCTTCTCAACCAAAACACCGCTAATCGAGTCGATCATGGTCGGTGGCGACGATTGGACACAACCACTTGGGACCGCAGACTATGGCAGATTGCCAAGGCGAGCGCGTCCGAAATATCTTCTTCACCGGAGTCAAAAGTAAGGCCGAGCATCTTGCCCAACATGAACTGTACCTGTTTCTTCGCCGCTGAGCCACGGCCGGTCAACGCCATCTTGACTTCGCGCGGTGCATATTCATGGACCGCCGTTCCCTCCAACTGACCGGCGAGCAGCGCGGCCGCTCGGGCCTGGCCAAGCTTCAGGGCAGTTTGCGCGTTCTGGCCGACGAATCCGGCTTCCACGGCGATGCAGTCGACTTTTTCTCGAACGATGACTTCTCGCAGCTTGCCCGCAATCTCGGCAAGGCGCCGAGCGCTGGGCCAAGACGGGCTGGTTCGGACGGAACCCGAGGTGAGGTAACGGGGCTTGCGGCTCTTGAGCTCAATCACCCCAAAGCCTGTCGTGCCCAACCCCGGATCAACGCCCATGATGATCATGCTGCAATCCGTTACTCCATGCTCTCCATGACAGCGTCGTCGATCTCGAAATTCGAATAGACCTGTTGAACATCATCGTGATCCTCGAGCTCCTCCAGGAGCTTGAGGAGGGTTTTCGCATTGGATCCTTCGATTTTGACTGTGTTCTGTGCAACCATGGAAATCTCGGCCGAGGTAACGACCTTGCCTCGCTCTTCGAGAGCGCCTTTCACTTTGTAGAGGTCACCGGGTGCGCAGTAGATTTCCCAGACTTCGTCTTCATTCTGGATATCCGTCGCTCCCGCCTCAAGAGCGATCTCCATCATTTCCTCCTCGGAGCCTTGGGAAAAATCGAGGGTCAGATAGCCGCTTCGACTGAACATCCAGGCGACCGCGCCACTCTCGGCCAGCGCGCCGTTGCGCTTGGTGAAGATGTGCCGGATTTCGCCGACGGTGCGATTTCGATTATCGGTCATCACCTGAAGCATCAAGGCGGCACCACCCGGCCCATAGCCCTCATAGGTCACCTCTTCGAAGGCCTGGCCCTCGAGTTGGCCAGCACCCTTCTTGATGGCTCTCGCGATGTTGTCCGCCGGCATGTTCGACGCCTTGGCCGCCTCCACCGCCATTTTGAGGCGGGGATTTGCGTCGACATTCGATCCACCTTCGCGGGCAGCAATCGAGATCTCACGGATAAGCTTCGTGAAGATTTTGCCGCGTGCCGCGTCAACTTTCTCTTTCTTGCGCCGAATTGTGGCCCATTTCGAATGGCCGGACATACCGCCTCCGGTTACCTGACTTCTTCACTTGCTTACGAACGATGCCGGGCTACCCAGTCCTTGATGTGGGCAATGGGCTCGGAGGTCGGTGTCCCGGGTCCGAAGAGCCTACCCACCCCCATCGCTTGGAGTTTCTCGATTTCTTCCTTGGGGATAATCCCGCCACCAATGAGCAGGGTGTTTTGCAGCCCGCGGTTCTTCATCAATTCGAGGATTTGGGGGAAAACGGTCATGTGGGCGCCCGACAGAATCGATATGGCGATGACATCCACATCTTCCTGCAAGGCAGCCTCGACAATCATCTCCGGGGTCTGTCGCAGGCCGGTGTAAATGACTTCCATACCCGCATCGCGGAACGCCGCGGCGATGACTTTGGCGCCTCGGTCATGCCCGTCGAGGCCGGGTTTGGCAACCAGAATTCTGATTTTCTTGTCCATAGGAAGGGAGGGGAGTCGAGTTTCTTGCGGTAAGGCCCATTTTACAAACTAATAATATACAAAAAAAAAGGCCGGAGCGCAAGCACCAACCCAAGGGTAATCACCCCCACCTGCCATTTGTCACCGGTGTCAAGGCCAAGAAAACCACCGCTCCCACCCACCGGGAAGCGGGCGGTTGCGGCTAATTTGCCCCGTTGCCTCCTTTGTTCTCGTTCGACTGGTCTCGCTTCTGTGCATAGACGGCCCAGATGAAACCGAGAGCAGCGATAAGGCCCATGACCATCCAGAAAAACCAGACGGGAAGGTGGATGTGCGACGGATAGCCGAGCACGCTTTCGGCAAAACCGGGATAGGCTTCAATGAAAAGTTTGGTGGAAATCCAGGCTATCAAGACATACGCCGTATGCTCAAGCCCCGGGAAACGCTCCAGCACTTTCAAGAAACCACCTGCCGCGAAGCGCATGGCAATAATCCCCAACGCTCCCCCTATCCAAATTACCCAGAGCTTGTGCGACAACCCGACGGCGACGAGGATACTGTCGATGGCAAAGGCGACATCCGTCAGCTCCACGGTCACCACGGTTCTCCAGAAACCCGGCCCGGCTTTGATTCGGGCGCGTCTCTCTGGAGAAGCATGGACAATGAAATGCTTGGCGGCCAAATAGAGCAGGTACGCGCCTCCAATGGCGCGCAGGTACCAGAACTGTACAATCCAAATCGCCGCCAGAAGGCCGAGGAAACGAAATGCGAAAGCCCCGACAATACCATAGAGAAGCGCTTTCTGGCGCTGCTTCTTTGGAAGATGCTTGACCAGGATCGCCAGCACGAGGGCGTTATCGGCGGAAAGGAGTCCTTCGAGAACGACGAGCGTCCCGATAATCAGGAGATCATGTGCCAATGTCGGTCAGCTTCGCAAAGGTAAGGTGATCGTTTGTGCAGCCAATTCGGATGGAGTCACTCGGACCCACGCGGCCGGAAAGAACCTCTTCGGCCAGAGGGTCGAGCAGCAGCCGTTGAAGAGCGCGTTTCATGGGGCGCGCCCCGAAACCGGGATCGTAACCCTGCCGCAGGATGAGATCGCGCGCTCCGTCTTCGAGTTCAAAGGACATGTTCTGCTTCGCCAGACGCTTGGCAATCAGTCCAAGTTGAATGTCCACAATCGCGCGCAAATGCTCCTCGGTCAAGGGTCGGAAGATGAGGATTTCGTCAATGCGATTGAGGAACTCGGGGCGAATCGTCTGGCGCAGCAAATCCCCGACCTGTTGCCGAAGATGCTCGTAAACCGTCTCCGACTGTGGGCCTGCCAGCGCCTGGCTCTGCTCGCGGATAAGGTCCGAGCCGAGGTTTGATGTCATAATAACAATCGTGTTCTTGAAATTAACCGTGCGACCCTGATTGTCCGTCAGCCTGCCATCCTCCAGAACCTGAAGGAGGACATTCCAGACATCGGGATGAGCTTTCTCAATCTCGTCCAACAGGATTACGGTGTAAGGACGACGGCGCACGGTCTCGGTAAGCTGTCCGCCCTCTTCGTAGCCGACATAGCCCGGTGGCGCACCAATGAGCCGCGAAACGGTGTGGCGCTCCTGATATTCGCTCATGTCAATGCGCACCATCGCCTGTTCGTCGTCGAAGAGAAACTCGGCCAGCGCTCGCGCCAATTCCGTCTTGCCCACGCCGGTCGGACCCAAGAAGAGGAAGCTGCCGATCGGCCGATTTTCCTCCGCGAGACCGGCTCGGCCGCGACGAATCGCATTCGCTACGGCGACGACGGCTTCATCCTGACCGACGACTCGCGTGCGAATCTTCTCCTCGATTTTGAGAAGCTTGGCGCGCTCGCTCTCGAGCATGCGCGCGACGGGGATGCGGGTCCATCGCGACACGACCTCGGCGATGTCCTCTTCGTCCACTTCCTCTTTGAGCATCGCTCCCTGCGCACCAAGCTCAGTCAGCTTCTTCTGCGCAGCATCGAGAGCTTTAT
Source organism: uncultured Alphaproteobacteria bacterium (assembly GCA_964543855.1). Taxonomy (GTDB): domain Bacteria; phylum Electryoneota; class RPQS01; order RPQS01; family DYHQ01; genus CAZJAD01. Next base: position 190 of record CAZJAD010000015.1, on the reverse strand, counting down.
TCAGTTCGAGGAGCGTACCGTAGCGGATTTCGGAGACGCGCGCAAGGTCCCCGGCTCTCTCGGCTTGAGCTTCGAGCGTCTTTTCCTTTTCGATTCGCTCTTTCAGGGACCGAATCTCGGAAATCACTTTTTTCTCGCGCAGCCAATGCCCGCGAAGCTCGGCCTCCTCTTCTTTCAAATCGGCGAGTTC
>CAZJAD010000014.1:24900-36761 GCA_964543855.1 uncultured Alphaproteobacteria bacterium | reverse complement strand
GATCTGCGAGTCATTATCGCCGGTGGCGGAACCGGCGGGCATCTCTTCCCCGCCATTGCCATCGAGGAAGCTCTCGCGAATACCGCCCTTGAGCGACCCCTCCGAACCGTTTTCGTGGGCACTCGCCGGGGGTTGGAGGCGAAAGTCCTTCCCCACTTAGGCAAACCGGTGAAGTACCTGTGGATATCCGGTGTTGCAGGGCAAAACCCGCTGCGCAAAGCATTGGCGATCGTCCAGCTTGTCGTGAGTTTTCTGCAGAGCGCACTCTTGCTTGCAACATTTCGACCGCATGTCGTTGTCGGCACCGGAGGCTATGTGTCAGGCCCGATTCTGTTCTGTGCGCATGTCCTGGGATTCCCAATCCTGCTTCAGGAGCAGAATGCCTTCCCGGGACTGACAACGAGACTCCTGGCGCGATTCGCAAACAGGATATGCGTCCACTTCCCCGAGACCGTGCGCCGACTGCCCCATACCCAGCGCGTTACGGTCACCGGAAATCCTCTGCGCAGCTCGCTGACGAATCTCGATCGAGAGGAGGCTCGCCGCTTCTGGAAATTGGACGCCGAGCGACCGGTTCTCCTCGTTCTCGGTGGGAGCCTTGGAGCGCGAACGATCAACAATGCCATCGCACAATCACTGTCGAGACTTCTGGAATACGCCACGATCATCTGGCAAATCGGCCGGGCAGGTCTTCCCGACCGGGTGGATGTGGCATTTCGAAACGGCGCCATGGCATCCGGCCGATTGGTCATCCGCGAATTCATTGACGAAATGCCCATGGCCTACGGAGCAGCGACACTCGCGCTGTGTCGGGCTGGAGCGGTGACGCTCTCTGAGCTTGCCCTGGCCAGGCTTCCGGCGATTCTTGTCCCCTATCCTTACGCAGCTCACCAGCATCAGGACTGGAATGCCCGCGCCTATGAGACATCCGGAGCGGCGGTGCGCATTCCCGATGCGGAGCTCACCGGCGACAAAGTCTGTGAAGCGGTCACGGAACTGCTCTCCGAGCCGCAGCGCCTCGAAAAAATGAGCGCAGCGATGCAGACCTTCGCCAAACCCAATGCGGCAGCCGATATTGCCAGAATGATTGTCGAACTGGGAGGTTCCTCGTGATCCCACGCCTGCCTTTTCGCCGCGTTCGCCACATTCACATGATTGGCATCGGTGGCTCGGGCATGAGCGGCATTGCGGAAGTGCTCCTGAATCTGGGCTTTCGTGTGACAGGATCAGATCTGCAAGCGACGGAAGTGACCACTCACCTCGCAGAATGCGGCGCGGACATCCGAACTGACCACAGCGAGGACCATGTCAAGGGAGCCCATGTCGTCGTCTACTCCTCCGCGGTACGGCCGGAAAATGTCGAGCTGCGCACGGCACGGGACAATCATATTCCTGTCATCAGCCGAGCCGAGATGCTGGCGGAACTGATGCGGATGAAATTCGGCATCGCGGTGGCTGGAACCCACGGAAAAACGACAACAACCTCCATGATCGGAATGATTCTCCAGGAAGCCGGTTTGGATCCAACGCTCATCGTCGGTGGGATTGTCCGCACGCTCGGGTCCGGGGCTCGACTGGGCAGCGGCGAGTTTCTCGTCGCGGAGGCCGATGAGTACAATCGATCCTTCCTGGAATTATCACCCACGATAGCCGTCATTACGACCATCGAAGCGGAGCACCTGGACACCTACCTCGGCCTGGAGGAAATCCAAGATGCCTTTGTCGAATTCGCCAACAGGATTCCTTTCTACGGATCGGCGGTCCTCCGAGGAGACGATCCCGGCATTCTGCCCGTGATACCGCGTATCAAACGGCCGGTAATTACTTATTCGATTGAAGGTGAAAGCGACTACAGCGCGGCCGAAGTCGAGTTTGCGGCGGACAAAAGCCTCTATCGATTGCACAAGTATGGCCGACCTGCTGTGCGCGTGGAGCTTCGCGTTCCCGGCATTCACAATGTGGCAAATTCGCTTGCCGCGCTCGCGGTCGCCGCTGAAATGGATGTCCCGCTCGATGTTGCCTGTAATGCTCTGAAAGGCTTCACAGGTGTACGCCGTCGCTTTGAAATCTACGGCGAGGTCGACGGCGTTCTTGTCATCAGCGATTTCGCGCACCATCCAACCGAAATCCGAACGACTTTGCAGACCGCACGGCACGGATGGAACCGCCGGGTCGTCGTTTTGTTTCAACCCCATCTTTATACGCGTACGCGCGATTTCGCCGAAGAATTCGGCAAGGCACTCGCGTTGGCCGATGTTGTTCTGGTGGCCGAAATCTACCCGGCGCGCGAAAGACCTTTGCCGGGTATTTCAGGCAAGTTGATTGCGGAGCAGGTGCGCGCTGCAGGTTGCCCTGCTGTCTACTTCTGCTCCGACCGCGGCGCGATTCATCAGCAGATGAAAGAAACGGTGCACGATGGCGATATTTTCATCGTGATGGGAGCCGGAGATATCTGGAAGATTGCCGAAGAGCTACGCGCCAGAGCAAAGTGATGAACGCGCTCTGAAGCGCGCGTTGGAGCACGGCCGAGATTTCGTTCGCGAATGGGAACCTCTCGCGCCGTGGACAACCTGGCGCATCGGAGGCCCGGCGCGACTGTTTGCGCAGCCTCACCGCTTGCAGGAACTTATTTCGCTTCTTGACATTGTCCGTGCCGAGAGACTTCCGTGGTTCTTTCTCGGCCTGGGATCGAATGTGCTCATTTCCGATGAGGGATTTCCAGGCGTTGTGCTTCATCCCGAGGGCGAGTTGAGTGCCATTGATTTTGATGCCGACGAGATCGTAGCCGGGCCGATGGCGCGGCTGCTTGACCTGACAGTTTTCGCCGCTCAGCACTCCCTGTCGGGCGTGGAAGCCCTTTGCGGCATTCCGGGAAGCGTCGGCGGTGCCCTCCATATGAATGCCGGGGCTTTCGGTGCCCAGATTTCGGACAGGCTTCAGCGAGTCGAATTGCTGACTCCCGGTGGTGACATTCAGATTCTGGAGAGCAAAGACATAGGCTTCGACTATCGCACGGCCCCTCGCCTTCAAGATGGAATCATTCTGCGCAGCTGGTATGCTCTCGAGAAACAATCCCCAAACCGGGTGTGGGCAGCCATGCGCAAGGCCTGGAAGGACCGCCGCGAGAAGCAGCCTCTGGATCTGCCGTCGGCAGGCTCGGTTTTCAAGCGTCCGCCGGGCGACTTCGCCGGACGGCTCATCGAGGCGGTGGGAGCAAAAGGAAGTCGCATCGGCGGCGCAATGGTTTCAGAAAGACATGCAAACTTTTTCATCAATATGGGTCATGCCACGGCAGCTGAGATGGCAGCCCTCATTCGAAATGTGCGCGCCATGGTGTTGCAGAGATTCGGCGTGCTGCTTGAACCTGAGGTAAAACCCGTTGGCTTCACGCAAGATCCCTTCGCGATCGCGCAGTGATTTTCTGCAGCGTCAGAAGAGCAAACAGAGGATTCGCCTCACGGTGATTCTGCTCATTGCCCTTTCGTCGCCGTTGTGGGCATGGCCGATCACGAAGTGGAGCGTCAGTCGATTGCTCGACTCATCCACGAGTTATCGCGTCCGCTCGGTGCGCGTCATCGGAGCTCGGCAGCTCAGCGCCGATGAGCTTATCAGATTCTCCGCCATTCCCGAAGGCACGCCACTTTTTCGCGTCAACCTCAAATCAGCGGGAGAACGACTTCGAGCGCATCCCTGGGTCCGAACCGCGACCGTTCTCCGGCGTCTGCCCGACACGATTGAACTGCGAATCCAGGAGGAGGAGCCCGTCGCCTTGATCAATGCACAGACCATCTGGATGGTCACCACCGACGGCGTTCTTCTCCCTCCATGCTATTCGCCAAGAGCCTGCGATCTGCCTCTCCTGCGCGTTCCTCGGATGTCGGCGAGCTATGAGCCCGGCGACCGTCTCCGCGATAGCTCGGCCTGCGCACTGTTGGCTCAAAGCGCGGCCGCCTGGAAATACGCTCCCGGCGTCTGGAGTGATCTCTCCGAGCTGTTCTGGAAAAACGGCGAGATGCGGGCGGTCTTCCAGAGAGGAAACATCGAAATCAGACTCGGCGACGGCACCGAGGAAATCGGCTGGAAATCACTCGATAGACTGCTTGCACAACTGCAGGTGCAAGACAGGTTGACGGATGTCGAATCCGTCGACCTGAGATTTGCCGGTCGCATGGTTGTGCGTCACGCGCAGCATCGATATGCGACCCAGAGCTTGGCTACCGGAATACAGCGAGCACGGGAATCCTTGTGAAACCTCTCGCGAAGACGTGTCAGATTCTCTTTGTGCGATAGAAACAAGAATACCGATCCAATAAAATAGTCTTTTTAGAAAGGAGATGAACATGAAAGCGAATCGCTTCTCTCTTGCTGAGGATGGGGAGCACAGGACGCGTATGAAGGTCGTCGGAGTTGGGGGTGCCGGCGGCAACGCAGTCAATTGGATGATTCAAGCAGGGCTCCAAGGCGTCGAGTTCATCGCGATCAACACAGATGTGCAAGCTTTGGAGGCGAGTGAAGCACCCTACCGTGTTCAGATCGGCAAGTCACTCACTCGAGGCCGTGGTGCCGGATTCAATCCCGAGATCGGTCGCCGCGCCGCCGAGGAGGATCGCGACATGATTTGCCAGATCCTCGAAGGAGCGGACATGGTCTTCATCACCGCCGGATTCGGGCGCGGAACGGGGACCGGCGCCGGACCCGTCGTCGCCACCGCCGCTCGCGAGATGGGGGCACTGACCGTGGCCATCGTGACCAAACCGTTCGAGTTCGAAGGCAAGGAGCGCATGGAGCAGGCCGAAGCGGGTCTGGAGATCCTGAAGGAGCAGGTCGACGCGCTGGTGGCTATTCCAAACCAGCGGCTCCTTAGCATCGTCGGGCGCGAGACAACGCTGATCGAGGCCTTCCATCTCGCCGACAACATCCTTCTCCAGGCGACCAGAGGCATCTCGGATCTCATTAACATTCGCGGCATCGTGAACCTTGACTTCGCCGACATACGCACGGTGATGCAGGAGAAGGGAGACATCTTGATGGGCGTTGGAACAGCTACTGGAGAACAGCGCTCCGTCGAAGCGGCTCGGCAGGCCATGGCTTCACCGCTCCTGGACGGTGTTTGCATTCACGGTGTGCACACAATTCTGGTCGGCATCACGGGTGGCGAAGATCTGACGCTGCATGAGGTCGCCGACGCCACGAAAATCGTTCGCGAAGCGGCGGGAGAAGATGTGGATGTTCGCTTCGGAACCGTCGTGGATCCGTCACGAAACGGAGAACTCTCGGTAACGGTTATCGTCACAGGACTGAATGTGCGCCCTTCGGCGCCTAAGGAGACTGCAAAGATGAGCAACGGGGAGAGTTTCCTTCGCCGCAGGACGCCCCCTGCAAGACCCCAGAAGGATGCACCGGTTCGGCGGGTCACCCATGTGGTGAACGGAGAAGTGCAACCTCTCATCGTGGGCGATGAAGTGCTTCCATTCACTGAATCCGAAATCCCGGCGTTCTTGAGACACTAAACTCGTCCCGACAAAAGACTCTCTCGACAGCATGAAGCCTGCAATTAGATGTTGCGGGCTTCTTCTTTTGCACAATCGCAGACTGGGTGTCTCCGCAGCATAATTTCCTTCTCGCGGCAATCGGACAGATTTAAGCCACAGCGTTGCGTCGGCGCGACCTGTGTCCTCAGAAGGAAACATGTCGCAACAACTTGCGCCAATTCTGCATTTTGCAATCCCTATCTCTCGCCTGTTTCGAAAGTCCTAACCGCCACCATTACAATTTCTTTCGCCATTCTCGCCCTGAGTCTGTGCTGTTATGATCCGCAATCTCGCCGCCCCGTGGGGATGGCACGCGCTTTGTTCATGAAACAAACGAATGACAGGCCTCAGAGGGCAATAGGGACAAGTACTGCAGACCCTATTCAGAATCCATGATGGTATAGGACGCACCGCCTGGCGGTGCGGCGATGTGAAAAGAGTGCGCGACGATGAAATGGTGGGTTATTCGTTGGTTGATACTTCTGCTCGGAGCTCTTGCCTCGTTCTCTCCATCAAGAGCCGGGCTGCGTGACATCCTCCCTCCTCCGCAGCAGATGGGCCATCTCGCAGATGAACCGCTCGAGATTCAGGGTTCGCTCTATCTGGTCACTCCGACCGCACCGAGTGTCAGCGAGGTGAAGGTCATCACCGAAGCTGCGCGACTGATTGAACTCGGCCTTCTGGTACCTCCCACGATCGTTTCTTGGTCTGAGTACCGAGGAGAGCAACCGGCGCTCTGGTTGGCAACACCGGGGCGGCTACCTGCCCTCGAAGCCGCACTTGACTCGGTTGATATCCCTGCCATGTCGAGCCAGCCGCCACCCGAAGGCTATCACCTTTATGTGGGGTCGGATCGCATTCTCCTTCTCGGGCGGGACATCAACGGGCTGCGCTACGGCCTGTTGTCCCTGTCGAGATTAATGGGCACATTTGCAGGGATGGCGTTCATCGACCGTGTCTATATTCGGGATTGGCCCGACCTGCCTCGTCGGATGATCACCATCAACGAATGCCTGTGGCAGGAAGGCGACCTTGACAAATTCTATGCACGGATCTATCAAGCCTATGAATCGAAGATGAATGAGCTGGAATGGAACAACAAATTCCTGGATGACGGTCAGATTTCCATACCAAGATACCGGGATAGAGCGATTGCGGCTCGCGATTCGGTGCGGGGCCTGGACATGAGACTCGTCATGTCGGCTGATCGCACAGCACACAATGTCGAGAATCCCTGCTGGCAGGAAGGTGTCCCAGTCAACGGGCAAACATTCCTGATCACCAGCGACACAGCTCGCGTCATCACCGATCCAGTGGTTCCAATCATCAATCCCGACTTCGAAGACTTCCACAATGGCGAGTTCGACGGTTGGGATCACATCCACGCTCCCTATCCGACGATCACGCGGGATACTTACGAGAAACATCATGGGAATGCTTCAGCCAAGATCTACCTGACTCCCGAATCTGGGACGGACGCTCCGCTGCTTCTGCAGTATGTGGATCTTGAACCCTTCCGCCTCTACCATGTCAGTTTCTGGTATAAGACATCGGGTTACTCAGGAAAAATCTACTTCTCGATCATTAGGCCGGATTGCGAATCCCAGAAAATCTTCTGCTGGTTTACAAGACCCTCTGCCAGCAGTTCGTGGACCCAGGTTACGATGATAGTTCACAGCCTGCGGTGGGAAACGGATGTGTTTCTCATTGGTGCCAGCGGGGCCGAAAACGGCACTCTGTGGATTGACAACCTCGTGATCGAAGAGAGGAATCCGATCTGGATACTGCGCCGCGACGACACACCGCTTCACGTTTTCAAAGAACCGGGACACATTCCTTTGACGGAGGGTGATGACTTCGTCATTGAGGAAAGCTACTGGAAGGACTACGGCGATTGTTACATTCACTATCCCACGATCCGTCGCGTTTCTGGAGGCCGGCTTGCGAACGGGAATCAAATCTCGATGGACTGGTACTGTGCCTTTCGCTACCAAGACCGGCAGACTCCCTGTTTCAGCCTGCTTGAGCCCCTGGCTGCCTACCAGCAAAAAATCGCCTGTTGCGATAGCCTGTTTCATCCCGATGGCTTCAAGATTCACATCAATGAGATCTCCCTGGCGAATTGGGATTCCCTTTGCCTGTCTCGCAATTTGACTCCCGCTCAAATCGTCGGATCCTATGTACGCCAGATGTACAACATTATCCAAGCCCAACGGCCCGGAGCGCCGGTTCAGGTCTACGGCGATGCCTTTGATCCATACCATGAGGGATCGGAGTGCAGGCGGGCGATTAACGGGAGCATGATGGGGTCTCTCTTTGAATTACCAACGACGATGTGTCTGCTGGCCTTGTCGGAGAAGTACATTGACAGCAGCCTTTACTACTTCTCACAACATGGCTACCCGTCAGTCTCTTGCCATGCAGGATGGAATAGCATGGAGTTGGGCTTGAAAGAGGCGGAAGCCGCTCGGCGCCACGCGGGATGTCAGGGAATCAGTTTCTTCACCTGGGATTGGGATGACTTCGATGACATTCCAAGCTTCGCGAGCATGGGATGGAATCTCGGCCCCCATATCGTTCACCAACCGATCGTTTTCACGGATTCTGCGGCCTCGGCACTCATCACGGCTGAGATTTATCCGGACGCACAGCCTGCGTCCCTCGAAATCACTCTGGCCTCGGAGACGGTTCACTACCGCCTGCTGCCGGGTGGTACATGGCAGTCCGCACCCCTGTTTTTCCAAGGAGCCGACCTCTTCAGCGCGACGATCAACCTGACCGCACCCGGAACCTCCGGCCTCGAGTATTACATCGAGGCTTCCGATTCACGGGAGAGGACGCACTCGGCACCTGCTGACGCACCTTTCAGCACCTTCACCGCAAACTTTCCCAGCTACGGAGAAAGTGACCGCAGCACAACCCTGAAGTCCCCGAGAATCACACTGTCGATCGCCAACGGCCAACCGGTCGTCCGATGGACTCCTGTGGAAGGCGCCGATCGATACGAAGTCCATACCTCCACCGACCCGTCATTCCTCCCGTGCCCTGCCACTTGGCGCGCAAACATTCCAGCGCCGCTTACAGTCTATGTTGAAATGCGCCCGCTGAGCACTCTGCCGGATCGCTTCTTCTACCGCGTCGTCGCCGTCGATTCTCACGCTCCGAGAACAAACGCTCGCGACTGATCTTCTCCAACAATATATTCCCTGCTGGATGGACAGAAAAAGTCCGAGCTTATTTGCCCGGACTTCGTTCTGATCGGATCCCGCCGGCGATGAGCTTCTTGGCTACAGCTACCCTCTCCCCCTCTTCGGACCGCTCGAGTGCTTCCCCCTTGTGCCGTGATCGTGTCCCTCGTGCACGCTGTGTTTCATTGTGGGCCCCTGAACCGGAGACATCTCCCCCGAGTGAACGCGCTCGATTGCCTCGCGGACCGTCATCGAGCGGCAGACATAAACCTCCCATCCCGCCTCCCGCACATCTTCAAAGGCGGCGGGACCAATGTTCCCGACGATAACACGCCCGATACCCTCTTTCCGGAATCGCCCGATTCCGTGGTGAGGCTCCTCGTGCCCGACTCCGGAGAAAGTTGTGTATTCCAAGGTCTCGGGATCCACAACCAGAAAAGCATCCGCATGACCGAATCTCTTGTGCACCTGCGCACCCAAATCAGCCGCCGTTGCGGCAACCAAGTACTTCATTGAATTCCTCTCATGTGTCTACCATTGGCCGAAGTAACCGATGAGTCCTACGCTCAATCCAACAACGAAATTGATCACTTTGACGATGATGAAACCCTTTCGGGTGTGTGCCAGCAGCGGCAGCATCGCATGTCCATCCTGCACGATTGAGCTTGCCAGCAACACGCTGAACGGCACAAGTCCCTGAACATACATGGTCACGAAGATTAGATGAGGCCCGGATTCCGGGATGATCCCTATCAGGCAGGCCACAAGCAGGACTTCAAGCCGGCCCTGTTGAATCCAAGCCTCGATATCCGCATGCTCAGTGATGAGCTGCAAAACAACCAATGCGCCGACAGTCCAGAGAAAAATCTTGGGAACATGGCGCTGCGCGACATGCTTCCACAAGTGCTCCTCCAGAAAATGGTCGGAGACGGTCAGGACGATGAAAAACCCGACCACGGATACCAGAAGGAGAGTAACACGAATCCAATTCCATTCGCTCGGGCCTACGCTGCCGGTCAACAGGGCGAAGAGAAAGAAAGCCAGCGCTGCGCATAGCGTCCCTCGTGCAAGGGAGCATTGTCTGAGCTGCGCCAGAAAGCGACCGCGCGGAAAGCAAGCACCAATTTCCTCTTCATGCACCTCGAAGCCCTCGCAGCCAAGCGTCTTGAGGGTGATCCGCTTGCCGAAGAGCCTGTCTACGAGGCATCCGACGCCAAGCCCCAGAACAAACAGAATCGCGAAGAGAAGCAGGGCCTTTTCAGGCATCAGTGCGAGCATGACGAACGACTCGTCGCCGGCCGTCGCTATCATCGTCGTCACGAGCGCACCGAAGCTCACAATGCCGTGAGCATAGAGCGAAACGACAGCGAAAGCTCCCAGACATCCCGGCAGCGCTCCCAACACACCAGCCAGAAGGTACTGTCCGGACTTACGGCGGGCAAGATTCTCCCGCCATCTTCCTCTTGTTAAGACATTGAGGTACTCAATCACGAGCATCATCACAAAAACAAAGCCCGTGATCATCGCACCTTCTTGAATGGCGCCGATCACCGCTTATACCTTGTCAAAGGGAACACCGTCAACTCCGTGCAATGCTTTCAACCGAGACTACTCCAGCCGTTCGTCAGAGGCGGGTTGTGGACGCGGCATGCGTGGCAATTCTCCCTGCGCATACTTTGTTATAGCGACTTCTGCCGTTCCTTCGCCAGCCTTGAAGACTTCACCGAAATGCTCTTGCCATGCGTGGTAAGCGACTTCGCCAATCTCTTTGACCAAAACGACATCCACGCCGACCTCTTTGCTGTAGTGATTCGCCGCGGCCAGGCCTACCGGAACACCGGCGTCAACATAGGTATTTCTGTCCGTCCTTGTGGAAGTGATCTCTCCGTTCTCCAGAGTCACCACGAGAAACCACGGCGCTCGTCCAAACTGCGCAGCGACTGAGGACGATAGGCCCGTGTTGTCCACAATCGGGACCAAAATGCGCCGCGCAGCTCCCTTATACGGTTCCACATGGAGAATGACACCTTCCACTTCACGGCGTCTTTGGCGCACCGCTTGCGCAGCTTCGTGGACAAGAGCGTGACTTCGGTTGACATCCATCGCTGCCGGTACATGAACATGTCCTTCCACGAAGTAAAAAGGCCCGGCTCGTCGGGCTCGGAGTTTGTGTGTACCTCGGATTCCCGAGATCTCCATCAGCGTATCAGTCACATCCTGCTCGAGTTGCCTGTCGACGGATGCGTCCATCAGGCTCAGCAGGTTTGTCCAGCTATTCCTCGCACCTATCCAGAGCACGAGCCCCGAAAACAGAATTGCAATGACGGCATCCGCGCGAAGAATCCCGTAGTGCGAAGCAAGAAGACCTACAAAGACCAAACAGGAGGTCCCACTGTCCATGCGTGCCTCGTCACCGGTCGTTGCAAGGCTCTGCGAATTCGTCTGGGCGGCGACTCGTTTCAACCAAGCTGAGACCACGAAAGCCACGACGGCTGACAAAAGAGCAACCGCCATCGCAAGCCCCGAAAATCTCAATGGAGTGGGCGTCACCAATCTGTGAATTCCCTGACGCAGCAATTCTACGCCGAGAAACAGAATCACGGCGGAAGCCAGTAAAGCCGCCAGGCTCTCCGCGCGATAGAAGCCATAAGGAAAACGGCGAGTCGGCTCTCGCTCGGCCAACTTCAGGCCGAACCAGGACGCTCCAAGTGCGACGAGATCCACGACAGAATGCAGAGCGTCAGCCAGTAGCGCGGCAGCATTGGACATGGCTCCGGCAATCGCCTTGACCACGATCAATCCCACCGTGATCGCAGATGCAATCGCTACCGTGCGACGGGCTCTGGCCACCGTCTGTCGCGACTCCGGCACAGCCTCGGTCGCAGGACTTCCCTGAGGGTCATCCGTCACAGAGATTCTCCGCACATCTTGCGAATACCGCTCCAGTGGTAACACCAGCGCTTTGCCGACGCATCATCGACCGTCAGATATTCGCATACAGAATATACAAACCTGCCAGAGTGATCAAAACGCCGGAGACTCGTTTCGTCCAGGCAGAGAAACTCGCCACGCCTCGCGACTCGATAGCCTTCTGGACGAATCCCGTCGCGATTCCCGCCAGGACGATCAGCGCGCAGTGTCC
>CAZJAD010000014.1:1254-24800 GCA_964543855.1 uncultured Alphaproteobacteria bacterium | reverse complement strand
TCTCCTGCGCCGACTCGGAAAGCCATTTTTTCACCTCCTCCAGCAAGGGAATCTTCCCCGAGCACTTGACCGCGCCATCTATGACCACACCCGGAGTCATCAACACTCCGCGTCGAGCGATCAGATTCGGGTCCTTGATTTTTGTAACGGAATAGCCGTCGCCCGGTTTGAGTCCGAGTTCACTCGCGGCCTTTTCCACGATGGCATAGGTTTTTTCGCACCGGGCGCAACCCGGTCCCAACACTTCGATAATCATTGCACTCGTCCTTTTTGTAGTAGGAAATGCACATCATCTGCAGTAATATCCCATTCAAAGCGGCCTCGCTCGCGCCCGATGCCGTCGAAGAGCACAAGCCGAGGCACATCCCAGACAACCACGGAATCTGCTGCTAAGCTGTCCGAATAGACATCAATGGTCTCGTAGACCACTGAACTGTCACCGGCTACCATCGAATCGCAGAGCGCCAGCGCCGCCTGACAACGCTGCATCGTGCACTCGCAGGCAACCGACGCATAATAGAGAACAAGACGCTGTGTACTCTGAACAGATCCGGCAGCACTCGCTCCAGTCGCTCGCGCCGCGCTATCGCTCGTGCCGGTTTCAGCCTTGCCGCACCCACAAAACAGAAGGAGAATCGTGCCAATCCACACTCCCGCGAACATCATCCGCCTGCTATCCATAGAACGCTCCAAAAATCATACCTGCGACCGTTGACAGCACAATCACGAGGGCGACATACGCGATTGTCCGCGTGACACCCATCACTCGACCAATGACAATCATATTCGGCAGTGACAGCGAGGGCCCGGCGAGCAGCAAAGTCAGCGCCGGGCCTTTACCCATGCCCAGATCCATGAAGGCGCGCACGATGGGCACCTCCGTCAGCGTGCTAAAGTACATCAAAGCACCAAACACAGAGGCCAACAAGTTATTGCCGACAGAATTGCCACCGACCCAGCGCTGAACAACCGCTGCCGGCAGCAACACCTTTATCATGCCCGCAATGAACACTCCAATGAGCAATATGGGGAAAATCTTCTTAACGAGGAGCCAGGTCTCGCGCATCCAGTCCGCCACCTCCGAACCGGAATACCACCGAATAACCAGATAAACGGTGACTCCGAGGAAGAGGAGCGCCAGCAATCCCGAAAGCCACTGCCCCGCGAGTGTCACGCTCAGTCTGCCATCGGGATTATCGAGGTGCGCCGTCACGACCAGCCCCATTGCCGATGCGGCCACCAGAAGCCCCACCATGCTGGCAAAATAGGTGGCAACTTGCCACAGGGGATGCGGCGTTCCATCCTCCGGAACAGCCAGATCATCCCGGCCATTGTGAACTTCTTCCTCTGAGCGCCTGAACAAGAAGGCCATGATTAGACCCACGACGACCGAGAAGATGATCGCTCCAGCCGCTCGAGCTGCGCCAAGATCAAACCCCAAGAGCCTCGCCGAGTAGACAATGGCCAGGATGTTAATCGCCGGACCGGAATAGAGAAAGGTGACCGCAGGGCCCAGACCCGCTCCACGCTGACGAATTCCTGCAAAAAGCGGCAGAATCGTGCATGAACACACAGCGAGGATCGCTCCAGACACCGACGCAACCGCGTACGCCAGCACCCGGTTCGCCTTTGCGCCGAAATACTTGATCACCGCCGCCTTGCTGACGAACACCGCAATCGCGCCAGCGATGAAAAACGCCGGAATGAGACAGGTCAGGACATGGGCGGACAGGTATTCCAGAAGTGCCTGCCACCCACCCTGAAAGAGCGTCGTCATAGTTTTTTCAGCACCTCACAAGACCAAAATCAACAACAAAGCGAGAATCATCATGCTCACAGCGACGCACTGACCTCCCGCGCCCTCTCCCGAGTCGATGACAGCAGGATACCGTCGACGGTCTCCAGGACTTCGAAGACGCGCGGCTCCTTGATCCAGTAATAAATGGAGACTCCTTCCTTGCGGTATCCCAAGAGCCCAGCCTCTCGCATCTTAACGAGATGCCTGCTGACAACCGACGGATCTTCCCGCATCATCGGGTTGATTTTGCAGGCACACCGCTCCCCATCCTTGAGAAAATACAGGATCTTCAGGCGCGTAGGCTGTGCCAGTACCGCCAGAAGTTCGGCTTCCAGCTCCACCCTTCTGCCACTGTTCATGTGGGCCTCTGCATTATTGCACAATGATGCACTAATATAACAAAATAATTCGGCAGAGTCAAGAGGAGAATTCCTTTCCTCTGCCGAGACTGAAAGCGGCTAAGAATCAATGATCACAGAGATTCTCTCCATCCCGCAAGGCACCGGCGAGATAGGACTGCACGACTGTCTCGGGCTCGTCCGGAGCCACGCCGATGATCACCTGAATCCCGCTTTGCTCCAGCATCACTTTCGCGCGCATGCCGATTCCACCCGCGATAACGAGATTGGCTCCTTTCTCATGCAACCATCCGGGAAGCAAGCCTGGTTGATGTCCTGGGGGTAGAACAAGTTCTTTGCGCACAATTTCATTGTCCTTGACATCAATCAAAGCAAAAACTGTGCAACGGCCGAAATGCGCACATACATTTCCGTCGGTCATGGGAATAGCGATTCTCACTACCGCTCCTTTCTTTCCTCTACCGAGAAGCGAGGATTGGCGTCTCTGTTTGTCCGCAAGCGATTTCTATCTCTTCAATGACTCTCCGCAACGCTGCTGCCGTGGCAGAACCGGCATAATGCACCACATATGGCCTGCCAGAATCGGATGCCTCGACGATGTCGGAGTCTATGGGAATCCTACCGAGGAAGGGAACGTTCATCTCGCGCGCCATTTTCTCCCCACCGCCTGCTTTGAAGATGTTGACAGCGACGCCACAGTTCGGACACACAAAACCACTCATATTTTCAATTACACCAAGGACAGGCAGAGAAAGCTGACGGCAGAAATTGATACACTTACGAACATCATTCAGAGCAAGCTCCTGTGGTGTCGTCACTATCACAGCGCCATCGGCCTTCTCCAAGAGCTGAACGATGGACAGGGGCTCGTCTCCCGTGCCTGGAGGGGAATCCACGACTAGGAAGTCAAGCGGCCCCCAGTCCACATCTTTTAGAAACTGCCGGATAGCTCCCATCTTGAGTGGGCCGCGCCAGATCACGGCATCGTCGCGTCCCTGCAGGAGAAATCCGATCGACATCACTTTCAAGCGCTCGCCAGCAAGTACCGGTACCAGGGCGTCACCATGAGTGTGCACCGGCATGCCTTCCAAATTGAGCAGCTTCGGAATGCTGGGGCCGTGAATGTCTATATCAAGAAGACCCACTTGTCGGCCACTCAAGGCCAGCGAAAGCGCCAGGTTCGCCGCGACGGTGCTCTTGCCCACACCGCCCTTTCCTGAGAGAACGAGTATCTTGTGCTGGACCTGGCTCATCCGCGCGAGAAGCGCCTGGCGTTCAAGGAGTTGCTTATCTTTCTCTGTCGACATTTTGGATCCCACGCTCTCCTCGTTTGTCATAAATGGATATTCCTACATTGATGGTTGATGGAAACCTTCGCCCGGAATATGAATGACCGACCCCACACCCGGAAGAATAGCCTGCGCGCCATAGATTTGCTCGAATAGCGAACGCGCTGCATCACTCGAACAATGGCAAGGAGCAACTCGACGCACACCAAGGTGATGGAAATGCTCACCGATCCTGCGCAGCTCGGCGAGCGATGCACCTCCCAAGTGAAACCCGCCCATCACAAGAAAGATGTCCGGCTGAACGCTCTTGGCAACCTCGACGATCCTCACGATACCCGGATGCGCACAGCCTGTGATTAGAACGCCACCGGCCGGGCTTTCACAAAGGAGAGATTGTTCACGGATGCCGTCGCCCAATACTCCGGTCGACCGGGCACCGCGGCAAATCTCGCATCGATCGGACACTTCAACGACTGACGCACCCGTTTCCCTCACAGCGTTTTTGAAACCGGGAGGAAAATCGGCTGGAAGAAAAACCTCGACCGTGGGATTCCGCTGAAGAAAAGCCCCCAATCCCCCCGTGTGATCCCAGTGATCGTGTGAAAGGACGACAATGCCGACATCTTCGGGCGCAAATCCGAGCTTCTCCATATTTGCAAGAAGCATCCGTCCTTCACTACCGGTGTCGAAGAGAATCGTCTTCTCCAGACCCTCAATGATGCACGCAAAACCGAGCGAAGTCTCGAGGCCCTGGACGGCCGGATTGTTGTCGAAGACGATTGTAATGCGGAGCGGCATTCTTGCAGCAGTTTCGGCGGAATTCATAGGCAGGTTCACCGTCTCACACAGTGTCTCGCTTTCCGAGCGCATCTCCTTGGAGAGAAACTCCGTGCTGCACTCCAGTCGAGACGAACGAGACAGGACACGAAAGACGCCTATTCCTCTTCGCCTCGCGAGGCTTGGATCTCCTCAATGCGCTTCTCGATCGCTTTGAGGCCGTCCTTGAAGTACTCGCTTTGAGCCTTCAGTTCCTCAACCTCTTGCTCCCGGGTCGGTGAGGAAAAGAACGGCTCATGCCACGACCAGCATCCCGGTCCTCCCCGGCCACCTCTCATCCAGCCGGGCTGACCCGTGGCGTAATACCAGTGACGCCAGCCATGACCGCCGCCGTGTCCGACCCAGCCCCCCGTTCCAAAGCCGCCACCTTGGGCAGGATTTGTGTAGCCCGGCACTCCATACCCGGCGCAATACCCTGCTGCGCGACCTGACCTCGGCCCCGCACCCCCGGGGCCCATTCTGTTCCCGTATGGCATCTCGCCTTCCTTTCTCCTTATTTACTGTAAACACTGATGATAATGATAAGGCATGCCTAACTTTTTAACGGCATGACTCCCCGTTCTGTTCCTTGCTGGAGCCACCTTCTTCTAAGACTGGGCGATGTGCAGCCGATTCAAGGCACGCATGAGCGCCGCGCGGGCTCGTTCGATATCTATGTCTGCTCCCGTGCGGGCTTTCTCAAGCCGTTTCAGCGCACGATCCCGCGCTTTCTCGGCCCGCTCAACATCAATGTCCTCCTTGCGTTCGCAGGTTTCAGCGAGCACCACGACACGATTATCATGGCCCTCCAGATACCCCCCCGAAACGGCGAAATCAAACGACTCGGCTGGCTCATCGACATGAAGCTTGCCCACGCGCAGACCCGCCATGATGGGCGCGTGGTCGGCGAGTATCCCAAAAGCCCCCTCCAGACCTGGGGCCTGAAGATGCACGACATCCGAATCGTACACCTTGCCATCCGGGCTGATCACTTCCAGCTTGTAGTTCTTCGCCATGGCTCTCTACTATGCCATCTTCTCGGCGGCTTTCTGCACATCCTCGATGCCTCCGCACATGTAGAACGCCTGCTCGGGAATGTCGTCGAACTCACCCTCACAAATGCCGTTAAACGCCCGTACCGTGTCCTTGATCTTGACATACACACCCGGTCGGCCTGTGAAGGCTTCCGCCACATGGAAAGGCTGGGAAAGGAATTTCTGAATCTTGCGGGCACGCTCAACCACCAGCTTGTCCTCGTCGGAAAGCTCGTCCATTCCCAGAATGGCGATAATGTCCTGCAGATCTTTGTAACGCTGCAAAATCTCCTGGACACGCTTGGCCGTGTTGTAATGCTCCCAGCCGATGACATTTGGATCCATAATACGCGATGTCGAATCGAGCGGGTCCACTGCCGGATAAATACCCAACTCCACAATCTGCCGTGAAAGCACCGTCGTGGCATCCAAGTGAGCAAATGTCGTGGCGGGAGCCGGGTCGGTCAGGTCGTCCGCGGGCACATAAATCGCCTGCACCGATGTAATCGACCCTCGCTTCGTGGAGGTGATGCGCTCCTGCAGCGCGCCCATTTCGGTCGCCAGAGTCGGCTGATAGCCGACCGCCGACGGCATGCGACCCAGAAGTGCCGATACCTCGGACCCTGCCTGAGTGAAACGGAAGATGTTATCAATGAAAAGAAGTACATCCCTTCCCTCGACATCGCGGAAATACTCCGCCAGGGTCAGCCCGGTCAACCCGACGCGGGAACGGCACCCTGGCGGTTCGTTCATTTGCCCGAACGCCATCGCGACCTTCGAATTCTTCAGGGCGTTTGGGTCGACTTTCTTCAGGTCGAACTCTTCAACGCTGAAATTCGCGCCATAATCCATAACCTTGGATTCGATCATCTCGCGCAGCAAGTCGTTGCCTTCACGCGTCCGCTCGCCCACGCCCGAGAAGACGGAGATGCCTGCGTGCTTCTTGGCAATGTTGTCGATGAGTTCCATGACGATAACAGTCTTCCCAACACCCGCACCGCCGAAGAGCCCGATTTTGCCACCTCTCGAAAACGGCTGAATAAGATCAATGACCTTAATGCCCGTCTCAAGCATATCGGCTTTGGTTTCCAGGTCTTCGAGTTTCGGCGGCGGTCGGTGGATAGGATAGTGCTCCTTGGCATCGACAGGACCGAGACCGTCAATGGGCTCGCCAACCACATTGATTAAGCGCCCCAGTGTCGCCGGGCCCACAGGTACCGTAATCGGCCCGCCGGTGTCCACGACTTCCTGTCCACGCACCAGGCCGTCCGTCGAATCCATGGCCACGCACCGCACCATACTGTCCCCAAGATGCTGTTGCACCTCCAGAGTCAGAACATCGCCCCCATCCCGACTCACATGCAGAGCGTTGTAGAGTGGCGGCAGTTCAGAATTCTCAAAGGAGACATCGACCACGACGCCGATGATTTGCTTGATGTGTCCCTTTTTCATCGAAGAACACCCATCTATGATTTGGAACTCTCGAGACTCTTCAAAATCGTATCCCGCCGACCTTCATGTTTTCGCGTCCATCGGTGCTTCAGCGTCTGGCGCAGAACCTCGCGCGTGCCTCCGAACTCATCGCTTACATGATTCTCAACAAATGCGAACACAAGCTCGGGTCGCCGTTTGCCCACCGTCCGCAAAGCAAAAACCAGATTGCGCCGAACATAATCACTGGTATCCGTCAGCAGCGGCTCGAGCAGCGTGACCAGTCGTTCGCCGATCTCGGGATGCTTCAAAAAGTATCCCAAGAGCGCATTCGTCGTGGCGCGCCGGACACGATAGTCCGTATCCCGAACCCACTGGTTCAGCACTTCGAAGCAATAGTCGAGATGAAAAGCCGACAACCCTTCAATATCACCATGCGTGTCGAAAATATGCGCGGCGTATTCGCGCACTTCCCAATTATCATCGGCCGCCAGGTGCCGCGCCAGCGACATCCACTGCGCCGGACCATGCCGCGCCACACGCCCAACGACGACGCAGGCGAGAGCCCGAGTCGCCTCGAGCGGCGAACCCGCCATACTCATCACGGTATCGATCGCCGCCGCAGGATTCTTCTCCAAAACCTTCCCCACCTCGCTGCCCAATTTCAATAGCGGCTCGAAGGGATAAAGCTCGATGCCCGTCAGGTGAGGATCCAGGTCTTGAACCACATTAAACGCGGCGCCATCCGACTCCACAATCCGACGAAACATGTCGAGGATGTCCGGAGTGCGGATCATGCCTCGCCTTGAGCTTGGCTATCGGAAGACTCATTATTGGCATCGCGGGGTCGATCGGTGCGCTCGATCAGTGGCCGCAAATCTTGGAGGTCAATGTAATGGGAACCCACCGCCATACGCAGCTCACTGGCAATCCAATTCTGAGTGGAGACGACACAAATACGCTTGCCCCGTGATCGAAGCAATTCCAACGCCCGCTCGAAATCGCCGTCCCCCGACAGAAGAATCGCTTTGTCGTAGTTATCCACCGTGTTGAACATGTCCATAGCGATTTCAATATCGAGATTCGCTTTCTGAATCGTCTCCCCGGATTCAGGGTCGAAAATCGTTTTGAGCTGCTTCGTGCGTACCGTGTATCCGGCGTAAGCTAAGAATCTCAGGAAATTCTCGTCGCGCGACTCCGGACTCGTCTTGACTCCCATGAACCAGAACGCATCCGCGAGCTCATCGTCGCCCTTCAATGTCTTCAAAAGTTTCGCCGGATCAAAGAACCACCCCAATCCCTTCTTCTGGGTATAAAACATGTTGGCGCCGTCAACAAAGATCGAAACGCGCAGTGGTCGATTCATCATGATAATTCTCGCCTTTCAATACATTCAAATCTACGCTTTTGTCGCATGCTTATTTCAGACTCTCAGCTCCGGACACGACTTCGAGAAGCTCTTTGGTAATGGCGGCCTGACGCGCCTTGTTGTAGTGCAGTGTCAGCGTGTCGATGAGTTCGGCGGCGTTCTCGGTGGCATTCTCCATCGCCGTCATGCGCGCTCCCATCTCCGCCGCATAAGATTCGAGCAACACTCGCCAGAGCTGCACATTGACATGCTGTGGAAGAATCGTATCCAGAATCTGCGATGCGGAGGGCTCGAAGATGAGGTCCGTGCGACTCTCTCCGACTTCAAACTCCTCCGGCAGAATCGGCAAAAGCTGCTCCAGAACCACGAATTGCTGGATCACTGACTTGAACTCGTTATACACAAGATAAACGCGGTCCATGCCCTGCTGCCGGTACCTGCTGACGATGATCTCGCCCAGCTCTGCGGCATGGCTGAAGTGCAGCTCATTGAAAAAATTCGACAGGGAGCCCACAATATCGAAATGGCGGCGAGTGAAGAACTCAGTCCCCTTCCTGCCGACCGTTATGAGAAAGACCTTCTTCCCCGCCTCCTTCTGCATAACCTTCTCGGCCTGCCGGAGGATGTTCGTGTTGAAGCTGCCGCACAGGCCTCGGTCACCGGTGACGACCACGATCCCCACATTGTGGACTTCACGCAGATCGAGAAGCGGATGAAGGCTGCGATCCGTGCGCGCGGCCAGATCGCGAATCACCTGACGGAGCTTCAGGGAATACGGCCGCGCTTTGATGATATTCTCCTGCGCCCGCCGCAGCCGCGCGGCGGCCACCATCTTCATCGCCCGCGTGATCTGCTGCGTGGACTTGACCGACGCGATACGGCGTTTGATTTGCTTTAGTGACGGCACCCGGCTACTCGCTCACCCTGCTGATTATTCTATCTGTCACTTCACTTGCCCTCACTCAGGTCGCGACGACATCAATCGGTCCAACTCGCAGCTCCGCACCTTGGTCATGCAGCGGCTGACCGGCTCGCCCAAGTGTCGCGAGCGCCAGGCCCAGATGCAGCTGGTCAAGCTTAACCGGAACACGGCGCACCGCGTAAAAAAGCTTCTCGCCGAGCCAGAAGCTCACCTTGTCGACATTGCGCTCGTACTGGAGGGTGTACTTGTACGCTTCATCCGGCGAGAGCCGATCCCATGCCTCGGCAACAGCGGCGAAAGCTTCGGCTTCCCCCACAACCTCCGGCAGCGCCATTCGTGCGCACGCTGCCCCTGCCAGAGTCCCGTTCGAGACTGCTCCGAAGACCAGACCGCTGCGGGGGTCCGTAAGAAACAGCCCCGCCATGGCATCGCGCAGAAGCCACGGGTCGTTGTTCCAGCAGCGGACGACCATCTCGGCTTCCACCGTCAGCACACCGCTCTCCGGCACCGGCACCGACTCCTTACTGATCACGAAGTGTTTGAAATCATCAAAAGGCGAGGTGTCCGCTTTTCGCTTGAACGGATTGACGCGCACAACAATCTTCCCCGCCTCGAAATCCACTTCCACACCCGGTTCTTCAAAGCGATAGGGGCCTTCCGGGCCAGTCACCTCGAGGACATCCCACTTGTCGTCTTGCAGCTCTTCCCCAGACCAATCTTCAAACAACATATCGGAACCCCACTTTCATGATCGATACTTGAATTCGTCTTCAGCCACACCAACCGAGTTCTATGATTCCATCGAGAAAGTTGCCTTGAACTCTTCTGTGAGTTTCTTCAGCTGTGCCTCCAATTCATCGTCCAGCTTTTTCTTCTCCGCGATGGCCTTCAGTGTCTCCGTACCGCTGGAACGAAGGTAACGCATGAACTCCCCTTCGCCACGCTTGACCTGCGCCAATGGAATGTCGTCGAAATAGCCCTTACTTGCTGCCCACAGTATGGCTACCTGGTCTTCCACTGGCCACGGGCTATACTGCTCCTGCTTCAAAATCTCCACGAGTCGTTCGCCGCGGGTGAGCTGTGCTTGGGTAGCCTTGTCCAGTTCTGAGCCGAATTTGGCGAACGCGGCCAGCTCCCGATACTGCGCCAAATCCAACCGAAGCGAACCCCCCACCTGACGCATCGCCCTCATCTGCGCGTGCCCACCGACACGGGAGACCGAAATGCCCACATTGATCGCGGGACGAATACCCGAGTAAAACAGCTCGCTCTCGAGAAAAATCTGACCGTCGGTAATCGAAATCACATTGGTTGGGATATAAGCCGCAACATCTCCCGCTTGCGTCTCAATCAGGGGGAGCGCAGTCAGACTTCCGCCGCCGCGACTGTCCGTCAACTTCGCCGCACGCTCCAGAAGTCGCGAATGCAGATAGAAAATGTCGCCGGGGTAAGCCTCGCGGCCTGGCGGCCGTCGCAGCAGCAACGAAAGCTGACGATAAGCCCACGCGTGCTTGGTCAAGTCATCATAGACGCACAACGCATGCCGACCGTTGTCGCGAAAATGCTCGCCGATCGCCGCTCCCGAATAGGGTGCCAGAAACTGAATCGGTGCCGGTTCAGCCGCCGTCGACGAAATAACAACAGTGTGTTCCATCGCCCCATTCTCTTCCAGAACCTTCATGACCTTGGCGACCGTCGAGCCCTTCTGACCAATCGCGACATAGATACAGACAACATCCGTATTCTTCTGATTGATAATCGTATCAATGGCGATGGCTGTCTTGCCCGTCTGGCGATCCCCGATAATCAGCTCGCGCTGCCCACGCCCAATGGGAATCATGGCGTCGATGGCTTTGATGCCCGTCTGGAGAGGTTCCTTCACCGGTTGTCGAGTGATGACGCCGGTGGCTTTGCGCTCCACCGGGTTGAATTTCGTCGCGTTGACCGGACCTTTTCCATCGAGAGGAAATCCCAACGGATTGATGACACGACCCAGAAGCTCATCTCCGACCGGCACCTCAACGATGCGCCCGGTGCGCTTGACCTCATCTCCCTCCTTGATGTGGGCGTCGGAACCGAAAAGCACGACACCGACATTATCCTCCTCGAGGTTCATGGCCATGCCATAGACTTCGTTGGGGAACTCGACGAGTTCGCTGGCCATGACCTTGTCCAACCCGTAGACGCGGGCAATACCGTCACCAACATAAATCACGCGGCCAATCTCATCCACGGCCATCTCGGCGCGGAAACCCGCAATTTGCTCTTTCAGTATGCTGGTGATCTCTTCGGGTCGTATCTCCATCTTCACTCCGATGTTAACATTAGCCCACAGCGAGTGACTGGCGCAACTCGATTAACTTGCGCCGGAGCGTGCTGTCTTCGATGCGGTCCGGCCAGCGCACCTGCATGCCGCCGATGAGAGACGGATCCGCAAGCCATGTGATGACCGGATTCTTCTCCGTGAGCGTGCGCAGGTGTCCGGTGATTGCTTCCTTCAACCGACTGTCGGGTTCGACCGCCGTGGTCACGGTCACCAGAACCTCCTCGTGCTCTTCTCGCCAGAGTACATCGAAATTGCGGACGACTTCGGGGAGAATAGCGATGCGGTGCTTTTCAAGCAAGACATGCAGGAACCGCCGCGTGATTTCTCCCAGGCGATCCGCAAACGCACTGACGAGAAGCTGCTGCTTCTGTGCAACGGTTGCTCCCGGTGCCCGCAGGAACTCGGCAAGCTCCGGTGTCTTAGCCAAGACTTCACCCAAAAGCTCCAGGTCCGCGCGCACGCTCTCCAGCGCGTTCTGCTCGGCGGCAACCTCAAAGAGGGCACGCGTGTAACGCCCGACTAAAGGTCCTGAATGCATCTGACAAACTTCCTACAGACTTTCCCGAATCAGCCGCTCGTGATCCTCAGGCGTGATGACTCTACCCAGGAGTTTTGAAGTCGCGGCAGCCGTCAGGTCAGCCACATGTTCACGGAGCTCCTTACGCGCCTTCTCCTCTTCGCGGCCGATCTCTTCCTTGGCGTGTTCGAGCATCTGCTGAGTGACCGCCCTCGTCTGTGCCACCCCCTCCTCTCGGGCGCGAGCCGACGCATCCTGCGCATCCTGGATAATCTTAGCCGCTTCCTTCTTCGCTCCGGCGATCGTTCGCTCGTATTCCTCGAGCAGTCGGCCGGCCTTCTCGCGCTCCTGGCGAGCCGTGTCGAGGTCGCTCTTGATGGAAGCTTCGCGATCCGCGAGCCCTTTCAGAATCGGCTTCCAGGCGAACTTCGAGAGAATCCAGAGCAGGACCAGGAAGGTGATGATTGTCCAGACAATCGACCCGGGATCCAGTCGAATGATGTTTTGCAGTCCCATGTGACTTCCTTGCAGTGGTACGATAACAAGGCCGTTACTTGAGAGAGATCAGCAGACAAATGACCGCATTGAAAAAGGCCACGCCTTCGATCAGCGCTGCCGAAATCAGCATCGCGGTCTGAATTTTGCCCGAGGCTTCCGGCTGGCGGGCAATGCCCTCCATGGCACTGCCACCAATGCGGCCGATTCCGAGACCCGCCCCAAGTGTGACAAGCCCGGCGCCAACACCAGCCCCCATGATCCCTATGGCCATTCCTTCCATAACAGACTCCTTTTACCGATGTGCTTTTATCAATCCCGCCGAGGCGTATCTCCAGATGCGCCCGGAACTCGAGAATATCATTGCGGCGCTGGAGACACGCAACGGCGAATCTTCTATCGCTAATGCGACGGATACATACTCATACCGATAAAAACCGCCGAGAGAATTGCAAAAATATAGGCCTGCAGGAAAGCGATGAAAATCTCCAGCATGGAGATCGCCACCGCACCGGCGATGGAGACCGGCGCGATGAGCGGCGTCGCAATCAGACCTAAGAACGCGGCAATCACCGCGTGGCCTCCAAGCATATTCGCAAAAAGTCGCATCGTGAGGGCAAACGGCTTGATGAAGAGCCCGATGATCTCGATGGGGACGATGATCGGCACGACGAAGATCGGCACGCCCGGCGGAACGAAGCTTCTCAGATACCCGAACGGCCCCTGCTTGATGATACCCATCACAATCATCAGCAGAAGGGTCAGCGATGCCAGTCCTGCCGTCACATTGATGTTGCCGGTGGGACTGGCCCCCCAGGGAACAAGCCCCAATAGATTCCCGAAGAGAATGAAGAAGAAAAGGGTGAGAAAATACGGCATGAACCGGTCGCTTTCCTCCCCTAAATTCGGCCGGACCACATCATCGCGAAGGAAAACGACAATGACCTCGAAGAAATTCGCCAGTCCGTGCGGAACGACGCGCTTCTTACGATAAGCGGTCGCAATCAATAGAATGAGCAATATCGCCGCCACGACCATCATGAGCATGTGCTTCGTCATCTGCAAAGTGTGGCCGGCGATGGTAAACTTCGGCAGAGGGATGTGCAGGCCGAAGATCTCGTAGTCCGGAGCATCGAGCAGGTGGTGCTCGAGGGACGCAACGACCGCCCCTTCCCCTCCCGCTTCATGGCCGGTATCTTCGGAAGCTGCGACCGGACGAAAGGAGACAAGAACGGCGAAGCACAAAGCCGCTGCGAAGATAAGTCGGATCGATAAGCTGACCGGCAGTGACAATTTCATTTTCGGTATCAATACAGCGTCTTGACTACTCTTTAGGAAATCTCAATCAGGACTTCGCGTTATCCTGAGCTGCACCGGGCGGATTGTCTCCAGTCGAATAGATGCGGTGGATGCGCCGTACCGCCCACCAGATCTCTGCAGCAAGAGCAAGCATATAGACGATGAGTAGAGTCCACAAAAAAGGCCTGACCGGTATATCCGCGATGCGCACAATGGCCCAAATCCCGGCTCCACCAAGGACAATCTTAATTCCAAAGCCCAGGCCCCAGGCTTTGAGCAGCGATGGCGCGCCTTTGGGAATCGCATAGGCCATGAGCACCCATGCAGGCACAGATATCAGCACGGCACAAAAAGCTCCTGCAGCCACAGGCAACATCATGACGACTCGCTCTCATCCTTGCTGCGTCTTTCAATTTCTCTTGCCCTGCGCACCAGGTACCAGAAACTCCCTCCCAGTCCCCAGAACACGCCGACCAGAGTGAAAAGTGGCTCCGTATGCACTTTCCCGTCGAGCCATCGACCCGCGAAGAAACCAATGAAGACCGCGGCCGTGAAAGTGAGCCCGCTGTGGACGAGTGTCGTCCAGAGCTCATCGCGGCGATCCTTCATGGAAGGAACTCAGAGCTCCCTTTCCTCTGCAGGCTCCAGGACGGAAGCCATGAGCGAGGAGGCGGGTGCGCCGCTCGGTTTCTCTCCCATGTTGCTGCGCCCACAGAAGACCGCTCCTTCCACGATCACAAGCCGACCGGCGATAAGGTCACCCTCCAGGCGAGCCGTGCTCTCGAGCGTGATGCGCCCACGCGCCGTGAGAGTGCCTTTGACCTGGCCTCCCACAACGACATGCTCCGCCTCGATGTTCCCTTCTACCGTGCCCGTCGCGCCGATCGTGACGGTTTCAGGCGACGAAATCTCCCCAATCACATTGCCGTCGATGCGGAGGCTCCCTTTCGTCGTGATCGAGCCTTTGATCTCCGCATCGTTGCCCAGAAGGGTCGAAATCTCGCCCACGGAATTGCGCCTGTACTCGTTCTCAATCCGCTTTGCCATTCAACGACTCCCTCCAACTACCAGTGCCGTGTCTATCCTCTAACCAACAGGCTGAGCGGGTCGATGGGTTCACCTGCCCGCCAGACCTCAAAGTGCAAATGTGGGGCCGAACTGCGACCCGAACTCCCCAACAGCGCGATCGGCTCACCCTGCTCGACTCGCTGCCTCAGAGAAACCAGCAAGACCTCGTTGTGGCCGTAAACACTGATATACCCGGATCGGTGCACGATGACCGCCAGATAGCCATAGAGGTAGGTCCAATCGGCAAAAACGACCAGCCCCGATGCCGCCGCCACAACGGGCGTTCCTGCATGCGCGGCAATATCTATCCCCAGGTGCTGGCTGCCGACCCGATCTTCCGACCTCTGAAAAGTCCGCGTCACATAACCGCGCAATGGAGGGTATGTGGGCAAATCGGCTGGCGTGAAGATGTTCTCCTGCATTCCGCGCAAGAACGACGCTTCGCTCTCAGTCCACGGCGCCATACCCGCGTCGCGGTAAGCAGGGCCGGCACGCATGACCAAATCCGGTTGGAAGGCCGGTTCGATGAGTGAATCGGGAAAGCGAGTCAGAAGGGCGCCTCGAAGCTGGGTCTCGAAAGACTTGAGCTCGTCGAGTTGAGCCCCGAGGTCCCGAAGCTTCTGACTCGAGCCTTCCAGCTCCAGGACCTTCGCCTGAAGCGGTGCCACCTGGCGCGCCCGCGCTGCCACCAACCAGAAGAGGTAAGTCTGCGTGGCCGCATACAGGACCAGGAGCGCGATCATCCCCAGGGCCAGCAGCACGAGCGGTCGCGAAACACGATACTGCCGCACCGTACTCTCGCCATCCGGCACAATGAGTAGCGTCCAAGTGCGCCTGCGTCCCAAAGGCTTCCCTCTATAGAATAGGCCAGCGACAATCTTAAATCAAAAATATACAAAAATCACCGGAACAAGTCAACCGTCTTTCGTCACACCGCGTCACAACCCCTCTGCCTCAGGCACTCAAAAAGCACAATCCCCGTTGCAACCGACACATTCAGAGATTCGACTTCTCCAAGCAGCGGGATTCGAACGCACTCATCGGCCGCTTTCTTGAGCACATGCGACACACCTCGACCTTCCGCTCCCATCACCACTGCCACAGGTCGCCGCCAATCGAAATCACTGTAGCTGACTTCCCCTTCGCCGGAGGCCGCTACCACCCAGATGCCCCGCTCCTTCAGCAAACGCACCGCCTGGTGCAAATTCCCCACTTCGAGGACCGTGACCGTAAGAACCGCGCCAGCCGACGCCTTGATAACCGCCGCGCCGAACGGCGCGCGTCGACGACCCGCGACAATCACTCCATCGACTCCGGCGCACTCAGCCGTCCGAAGAACCGCGCCAAGATTCTGCGGATCCTCGACACCATCGAGAACGACGAGCAGCGCGTGTCTTTCTAGCATCGCAATCTGGTCGATGAAACTCCCGAAATCATGACGAGGAGCCGGAGGGATAACCGTGGCCATCACTCCCTGATGAGGTTCCACGTCTGCGCCGGAGTAGCGGTGCGGTTCGAAGGCCTGCACCTCCAGACCCTGCTCAGCGGCCAGACGAAGCACCTCGTTGATGCTACTCCCATGCGCGTTGGGCGCCACCCACAGCCGTCGCACGACCCTCCGGCGAAGCGCCGCGACGACCGGACGGCGACCATAAATGCGCAAAAGCCCAGCCTCGCGGCCGGGCTCTTTCGAAGCCCTCTTGTGCTCAGCCTTCGCCTTCAATCACCTGTACCAATCGTTCGATATCGGCATCCGAATAGAAGTCCAATTCGATCGTGCCGCCCTGACTCCGCGTGCGAATTCTGACGCGCGTCGAAAGTCGGCGACGAAGCCGGTCCTGCATCCGGGCCAGATAGCTGCGGCGCCGCTGATCCGGTATATTCAAATCGTCGCTCTTCGCTCGTTTCTGCGACGGACGCGCGAGATCCTCGGCGGCACGAACACTAATCTCGTCGCTGATGAAGCGCCGGTGCAAGGCCAAACGGGTCTTGTCATCCTTGGCGGCGAGCAAGGCCCGCGCATGCCCCATCGTCAATTCTCCCCTGCGAAGACTCGCTTGAATCTCCTCGGGAAGCTTCAAGAGCCGCAGGATGTTGGCAACATGCGTCCGGCTCTTCCCCACGCGCGCGGCGATTTGCTCCTGTGTTAATTGACATTCAACCTGCAACCGCCGGAAAGCTTCCGCCAGCTCCATCGGATTCAGATCCTCACGCTGGACATTCTCCAGGAGCGACAGTTCCAGCATCTCGGTGTCCGAATCCACTTCAATGACGCGCGCAGGAATATGGGCAAGGCCGGCGTCACGCGACGCTCGCCAGCGTCGTTCACCGACGACAATCTGATACTTCTCCCCACGCTGGCGCACGAGAATCGGCTGCAGAAGCCCGCTGGTAATGATGGACTGCTTCAGCTCTTCCAGAGTGTCCGCGTCAAACGCCTGCCGTGGTTGAAGCGGGTTGGGTTCAATGCGACTGGTTTCAATCTGCGCGACCGGGCCTGCAGGCTCGGCGGCTCCATCCGTTTCCGCGATGAGGGCCCGCAATCCCTTGCCAAGTGCTTTCGATTTCACACTACCTCCCCCGCACCGTCCCTCTGGGCGGCGAGGAATTCTATGGTCAATTCGCGATAATTCTGCGCTCCGCGCGAGTTCGGATCATACAGATAAACCGGCTTGCCGAAGCTCGGTGCTTCCGAAAGCCGTACATTGCGAGCCACCAGAGTGTTGTACACCCGACTCCCAAAAACATCCCCGATTTCCTCGCGCACCTGCTTGGACAGATTAAGCCGACCATCGTACATGGTCAGCAATATGCCCTCAACCTCCAGCCCCGGATTCAGGCGTTCGCGCACGACTTTGATCGTGTTCATGAGATTCGCCAAACCTTCGAGCGCGTAGTACTCGCACTGCATCGGGATAAGAATCGTCTGTGAAGCCGTCAGCGCATTCACCGTCAGAAGCCCGAGTGAAGGCGGGCAGTCAATCAGGATAAACTCGTAGCCGCGATCCAGATTCTCCAGCGCCCGGCGCAGAACCGTCTCCCGCGCCATCATCGGCACCAACTCCACCTCGGCTCCGAGAAGCCGGGCGTCCGAGGTCACGATATCGAGTCCCGCGACCATCGTCGACTGGGCTACCTCGGCAAGCGGCGCAAGTCCCATCAGCGCATCGTAGATACCCCGCTCCTCCTCGCGCGGAGAGAAGCCCAGGCCGGCCGTGGCGTTCCCCTGAGGATCAATGTCAATGAGCAGGACAGACCGCCCCTCCATGGCCAGTCCGGCGCCAAGGTGGATGGCGGTCGTCGTCTTGCCAACGCCCCCCTTCTGATTTGCTATGGCGAGAGCTTTGCTCACATATACAAATATAGCCCAGTCAGGGAAAAAAGCAAGTTGTTTTCACACATAAAGGCATGTCTTTCGCAAGAATCTGAAAATCGGACAGCTTGCGGTGAACCCCCTTCCAGTCCACCCGACGGATGCCCACAATGCCCGTTCCCCAATCGCCCGATGAAATCTAAGCTGGAGGCCTACCGTGTTTCTTGATGACTTGCATCCCCAACCGCTCCATGTCCGCCAGAAGCCGTTCAGGGTCCGCCGCATGGCCCATCATCCACACGCCGGGCTTCACAACAGAACCGTCCAGCCACTGGTTGAGGAACGACACAACGGGAATCGCCGTGGCCTCGTATTCATCCTTCGGCACCAGGGTCACTTGCACTGTCTCCCCACCGGCGCCCTCGCCAAACAGCATCAGCCGAAAACCATAAGGTGGCCGACTGAACCGACGAAAAGCCCAATCCAAAGTACGAGCCCCCAGCCCGGCACCCCGGCCACGCCTGCCGACCTTCAGAATCACAAACAGGGCAAACAGCCAATCCGTGACCCAATGGCCAAAACCCGACGCATACTGGCCGAGCTCTTCCAACTGGTATCTCGCAGGAAGGTCATGCAGCTCCGCCATCTGGTACGGGTAGCATGTCTGCGGCCCAAAACGTGCCCCGAAATCCACGACCTTCTTTCCGCCGCCGCGAGGTCTGCGCCAAGCGCCGTTCGAATAGACCCGCGAACCCCAGCTCAAGTTGTGAATATCTTCGAGGAATCCGGCGAGCCCTTCACGGCCTCCCCACTCCCGGAGGCGCATCAGCTCCGCGATGGTCGCGTTCTTGAGTCGTCCGAGCTTTGCCGCCGCATACGCCACGAGAGCCGACGGCATGCCGGGAATAACCCCCGCTTCCGTGATGAAACACCGCCCCCGCCTCAGGATTTCGTGCCGCCAGCGGTGACAAACCTCCTGCGTCTCGGTCGAATTCAGCGTGATGTCGAGCAGATCAGTGCGCGTGTCGAGAGCCGCTTCAACGACCGTCTCGACGAAGCCGGTCGTTCGCGTGCAGACCAGCGCAATATCGGCATCGCGAAGAATCCTTCGGAGAGCATCGCCATCACGCACATCAGCGGCAACACCTGACACGCGCGGCGCAGGAAGACCCGCATTGAGCTGCTCTGCCATTTTACGCGCGCGCTGCAAGTCACGTCCGACGAGCACAATGCGAGTGTCCGTCTGCTGCACGAGATGACGAGCAATCGCGCCTCCAGCCCGGCCATAACCTCCGAGAATGGCGATGGTCTTGGCCGAATGCGCGCGGCTCTCTGCATGAATCATCGTGGATTTCCCAAGCGCGTGGGTGTCTTGCGGGATGAAAGGGCGAATCAGCAAACAAGCTGTGTTTAGGACACAATAGAAGCAAAGCGGCGGATGGAGGGCCTACTTCGCATCCTTCGGTGGGACAACTCGGATATTCAAATCTCTCAGCAGTCCCTCATCCACTTCAGAGGGACAACCGTCCATGAGCGAGGTTGCCAGCAGTGTCTTGGGAAACGCGATAACATCGCGGATGGACTTGCCCGTCAGCACCATGATGACGCGGTCAAAACCGACCGCAAACCCTCCCGTCGGCGGCGACCCATACTGGAGAGCCTCCAGCAGGAAGCCGAAACGCCGGGTCGCTTCCTCCTCGCCGATGCCCAGAATCGACAGGACCTTCCGCTGCACCTCGGGACTGCTGATACGAATGGAACCCGACAGAACCTCACTGCCGTTCACCACCATGTCGTACGCAAGAGATCGCACTGCCAGCGGATTGCTGTCAAGAAGCGGTAGATCTTCGTCGAAGAAACCCGTGAATGGGTGATGCGATGATGTGACGGCGCCGGTTTGTGGATCGGTCTCGAACAGCGGGAACTCCGTCACCCAGAAAATGGACACATCCCGCTGGCGAATCAGCCCCAGCGCCTGACCCAAATGCAGTCGCAGCGCTCCCAGACCCTTCTGCGTTTCCTCGCGCGGCCCGACGGCAAGCAACAGAAGGTCTCCGGGCACCGCGTCCATGCCGTCAGTCAGGCCTTTCAGCGAAGCGGCCGACAAATGCGACGCCAACGCACCTTGAGGGCCTTCCGCTGTGAGCTTGATCGGGAGAATCCCACCGAGTCCCTCTTTCTTGGCGACTTCTTCGAACTCACCGATCTGCCGCCGTGTTCTATCCGCCTCACCCTTCAGACAGATCCCGAGCCCCACTCCGCCCTTCGCGAGGAGCTCCTTCACAATCCGAAAATCGGTGTCCTGCAAGTATTCTGTGACATCGCATAACGGCATCCCGAAGCGCAGGTCCGGCTTGTCGGTGCCGTATTTCGCCATCACCTCCGAATAAGTGAATCGCGCAAACGGTATCGACAATTCGACATCCCAGGCCGCCTTGAATATCTTGCAGAACAGCGATTCCCCGAGCTCGAAAATCATCTCGACATCAGGGAACGAAAGCTCGACATCGACCTGCGTAAACTCCGGCTGACGGTCGCTGCGAAGGTCCTCATCGCGAAAGCAGCGAACAATCTGAAAATACTTATCGAACCCGGCCACCATCAGAATCTGCTTGTAGATTTGCGGCGACTGCGGCAGCGCGTAGAATTTGCCGGGATGCACCCGACTGGGGACGAGGTAGTCGCGGGCTCCTTCCGGCGTGCTCTTCACCAGGTGCGGCGTCTCGATTTCAACGAAGCCGTGCCCGGTGAAATGGTCGCGCACGATGTCGCCAACCCGGTGCCGCAGCGCGAAGATCTCCTGCATCTCAGGGCGTCGCAAATCCAGGTAGCGGTAGCGCAGTCGCAGCTCCTCGCTGGCGTGCACTTCCTCCTCCTCGATGGCAAATGGCAGGGGCGGGCAACGATTCAGCACTTCGATCTGACGCGCATGCACCTCGATCTCGCCCGTGGGCATCTGGCGATTGGCTGTTCCCGATGGACGCAAAGCCACTTCACCCTCGACAGACACGACCCACTCGCCGTGAAAGCCGCTCGCCCTTTTGTAGAGTGCCTCGTCTTCCTCAGGCCGCACGACAACTTGAGTCTTGCCGTAGCGGTCGCGCAGATCAATGAAAATCAATCCACCGTGGTCGCGCGTCCGCGCGACCCAGCCGTTCAGGATGACTCGCTTGCCCGCGTCGTCGGCACGCAGCTCGCCGCAGGTATGAGTTCGCCTTGGCATAATCTCCTTTCTAAGGGCTGTGGGAGGGACAGCCTGGGGTAAAAAAAGACCGTTACCGGTGGTAACGGTCCGACATCTCGCACACCGGCAAATATTATTTTACTTGCCGGTGGTTCGTTTTGTTCCGGAATTCACCAAATCTCATCCCTACGGCTTCTGCCGCGTGCCGAAACGGGTCTCAGCTTTCGTGCTGTACTCCTTGGGATTCAGTACGACCAGACGCTCCAGTATTCTGTCCGCCTCGGGACTGGTGATCGCCAGCTCCTCGCATAGGTCATAGGCTTCTTCCAACCTCCGATACTCCTGCTTGCCAAGGTCACGCGAGATGTTCCGCAAACGGCTTTGCAGCTTCATCATCTCATTGCCCTGTTTGTCTTTCAGTTGCTCGACGGCACCGCTGAGCTTCGTCGAAACATCATGGCAGTACAGGGCGTAGTCCTGAAAATAGCCCAGAAGATGGTTCTCCCAGGTCGTCCGGCATTCCGGCGATGCATGGGCCTCGCGAAGCGCCATCAGGATTTCACGAGAACGCTGCACGGTTTGTGGTACAAAAACCTCAGCCTGCGTATGGGCAGCCTCGAGCTGCTCCCACTGTGCAACCGCCGTTGCGGCCCGCTCAGACATCTGGACACCGCTGACAATCTGGAAGGCAGCCGTCGAAACAGCGTCCCAGGCGCTCTGATTGAGTCCGAAAAGATCCGTCGCGTACGGCTCCAGTGGCACTGCCAGGCCGCCGCGGGCCCTTTCGGCCAGCCGCGGAAGCCCCATCTTCACGGCCATCGCTTGAGCATCTTTGTAGTGGGCAAGCCCAGCGGTGAGAGCGGGATAGACCTCCGAGTCCAGTGCCTGGAATCGTCTATCGAGCTCCTTGGGCGCCGAGGTAGCTGCCGGGAGCGCCTGATGAAGCTGAAGTGCCCATCCGAAGGCAAGATCCCCGTTCCCCAACCGGAGTTCGACCGCTCGCGTCGCGGCCCGGCCGGAGAGCTTGGCAAGCTCCGGCGTGTCCTCTTGCATCAGCGAGTAGTCCCACGCCCGTTCGTACAAGGCAATCGCCCTCACATACTCCTCCATGGCAGCCTCGTGCGGCCGCCCATCCTGTCGGCCTCGCGCATTCGCATACTGGACATAGCCCTGCTGAAGCAGGAAATTGCCCAACTCCTCACACACCTCGGCCTGAGCGATCAGTGCCTGCACGGCCATGTTGGGATCGGTCAGCATGACCTGATTGTAGTTCTCGATGAGCGTCTTGGCCAGCGGTCTGGCGTTCCTGTCGGACACGACATTCGGTGTGAACTCACAGGCACGACGGAAGTAGGCCCGGCGAGGCTGCTGGAGCCCGAAGAGGGACAGCGCGGCGGCCTGTCGTACTTCGACAGGCGTCTTCGCGGCTTTCTTCGCGTGTTGCTGGTACCACGACCACGCCGCTCCTTGCTCCCCGTAGGCCTTTTCAGCGTCGCCTTCACTGGCATAGACTTCGGCAAGTGTCTGGCGAGCAACAACCGTCCACGGATCGTCACCGTACGCCTCAGTGAACGCGATAAGGCTCTCTTTCGCCCGGGCTGCGTCACCCTGCTTCATCCAAATGCTGGCCAGCCGAAGCTTCATCTGAGGTGCTGACGGACGGTCCGCGAAATGCTCTCCGTACCACTCTGCACACTCTGCGGCACGATTCCACGCCCCGGTTGTCTCGTAGAGCGTAACGGCCCGACGAAGGCACCATTCCGCCTGGCTCTCCTTGGGAAAAGCCATTGCACGCTTCCCAAAGAGCTCGGCGGCCTCTGTCGCCTTGTTCAGACGGTCGGCCATGACGGTGCCCGCCAGCTCGCACGCCTCGCCCGCGCTCGAAGTCCGCGGATAGGTGTCGAGAAGCCGCAAGCAGCCCGCCACGCACTCCGGGTATTTCTCCGCCTTGGCGTAGAGCTTGGCCGAAAGCAGAAGAGCAGCCGAGGTTTCCGAGCGATTCACGCCACGGGTGGGCGGATTGCTCAGGGCCTCGGCTGCTTTCAGAAGTTCATTCGGATCCCAGCGCGTCGCCTGCAGGATCTTCTCCCCACTATGCATCCAGCCTTGAAGGTCAGCCGCTGGCATTTCTTGCCCGACTGCCCCGGACGCGCACAGGGACAGGCAGACAAACGCCACGGCGGAGACGACCAAAGTCTTTGATATTGAATTGCTTAGGCGCATGGTCTCCCTCACATGGTTTTATGACTCCAGTGAGGCTTGCAAACACCGCGCCGAGGCAAACGCCTTGTCCTTTGCTTAAGCGGCTGAATTTGCCCCTTGGCCT
>CAZJAD010000014.1:0-1154 GCA_964543855.1 uncultured Alphaproteobacteria bacterium | reverse complement strand
TCGGCATGAGTCTCTCCTTTCAGGCTTGCTTGCTCTGCAGCTTATTCTACTGATCACAGGGTGCGATACAAATGGCGCACGCGCCAGTCGTGCATGGTCGCGCGAATCTGAAAGCAGCACGGTGCCGGGCGTTGCCAAAGGTGGCACACCGGTTGCACCCGATCTATGTCGATGAAGTGGGGGAAGAAAATAGGTCAGCGCGGCTTCTCGAATGTCGAACTGGTGATCGTCATCGTCATCATCGGCATTCTCGCCAATGTGGCCGTACTAAGATTCATGAGCACGCGGGATAGCGCTCGCATCGTAACCGCGACTCATGATGTTTTCCTGTTCAAGGAAGCCCTGGGTCTCTACGAGGCCGACCACGGAGCATTCCCGAATCTGGATCGCAACGCCGTCCGACTCCTCGTTGACGACCTCGTGAATTTCGACGGCCAACCCTACATGACCCTGCCTAACGGAGCGAATTTCGCCAACTTCAACTATCGAGCCAAATCCGACGGTCAGTCCTACCTGATCGAAGTCGTCGCTCTCGACCGCAACGGAACAATAATCCGGGGAGATCCCAGTAGAACCTGGACAGCGGGTGGATTGTAATTGACAGAAACAAAAAGGCAGGATGGTCCGACGCGAAGTGCAGCGCTACAGCCCCGGCGTGCCGATTCGCAGACCCGCGACGACCATGCGCGGCATCCCCATGTCAAAATACCGACTTTCCGAGTCATTAACCTGGATGAAACTGACATACCGCTCGTCGGTGAGATTCTGCACTCCGACATACCACGAGCCCGAAAGAAAATCGACAGGCAGCACGCCGCCAATCGTCGCACCGAGAACTGCCCATCCGTCAGCAGTGACCGAATTCTCGGTGTTCGCATAGGCCGACCCCGAAGCGCGAGCTGTGCACTCAGCGAAGAACAGCTCGTGCGGAGTCCAGCGAATGACCGCGCTGACCAGATCCGGTGAT
Source organism: uncultured Alphaproteobacteria bacterium (assembly GCA_964543855.1). Classification (GTDB taxonomy): domain Bacteria; phylum Electryoneota; class RPQS01; order RPQS01; family DYHQ01; genus CAZJAD01. The sequence continues at coordinate 187 of CAZJAD010000014.1, read as the reverse complement.
ACTCCCGGCAGCTTCTTATTGTTGAAATCACCGAATGCCGTCACATAGTCGGTGAATCGGAACTGCCCGAAACTGGCCGCCACACCCACAAAGCCCAAGCGAGACCGGGACACGCTCGCTGAAAGCTCCACACCCTGATGCACAGCTTCACCCGCGTTCGTGAAAAGCTCCTCCCCCGCGAGAATAT
>CAZJAD010000013.1:10244-38651 GCA_964543855.1 uncultured Alphaproteobacteria bacterium | reverse complement strand
TGCCTGCCACCACAAAACAGACAGCCAGGAGCCAGAGAAAGCCCAAGCGACAATTGGAATGTGTCATCGAATGAGCACCATGCGTTTTATGGGAGATTCTTCGGGGGATTCCAGACGATACAGATAGACTCCGGACGACAGCCCCTCGCAGCCGAAGGTTACGCGGTGAGTTCCTCGTTCCAACAGTGAGGACCAACTCCAGACTTTTTGTCCCAGCAGGTTGTACACGGTAAGCGTCGCAGATCCCGAGCGGGCCTGTTCGAAGAGAACGCAGGTTGACTGGTTGAACGGGTTCGGATAGTTGCCCAGGACTCTCGTGACAATCGGAGCCGCCCGCGGAGACTCGTCTGCGTTTGAGGCCTGCGGATAGACACGAAACAGACCACCTTCGCCGACCGTCACGGTCAACCGTCTCTGGACCGGATTGTAGTCCCACGCCGTTGTGGGTGTGCCGTCCACCGTGATACTGTCAGGCGACGCCACCAGACCCACGACCGCCACTTCCATGTGCGCACCCGCCTCAAGGTTCCTCCAATGGCCTGAAATCGTCTCGGAGAGGACGAGTCCGAGTTCTTCCCCATCAATTTCCAGGAGCGCGACATGTCGGATACCGGTGAGGTCCACGCGGTTCTCGGCGGGCATTCTGCGTGCTTCAAAGCGGGCGAAGGTAGTATCGGCACAGGTTGGCTCTGCGTATACCCAGTAATACCGGCCGGCCTCATCGGCATTGATGGAGATTTCGTCGGGATAGCGGTTCGCTCGAAAACCCGATAGCCAATCGCAAATCTCCGGCGGCCACATGATACCATATCCGTGACCACCGTGCGGGCACTCGAAAGTGAAGGTCGTGTCCGCCCACCCTTGGCGCACGGAGTCCAAGTCGAGTGCATGGGATTTCCAGACACCTTCATTGAGCCCGAAGGTTAGAAGAACCGGCAGACGGCGGCTGTTGAAGTGCATGCTGTAGGTCGTATCGGCGAAATGGATGGCGCTATTGCGCTGGTATTCGAAGGGCACCTCCCAAGGCAAGCCACCGAAGACATCACGCATGCTTCGGTTCGTATCGCCTTGGGCGAGGTATTCCATCGCACGGCGGTAGCAGTCCGTGATCCCTGAACCTGAGGCAGTCGCGGCGAGGAAGAAACCGCGTGAATCACAGTTGTTGTTGTGATAAACCATGCCCGCCGCCCCTCCCATCGACCCCCCGATGAAGTAGAGACTGTCCTCGTCAAAAGGATAGTTCTCGCGGATCCAACCGAGCATGGCGGTCGCGTAGTCCTGGGCCATTGGATCATTCCAGTGGCGGTCGCACCAGCCGAAATGCGACGCAGCCAGCCATCCGCGCTGATTGGCTTCTTCATCGAACTGGGTGAAGTCCCGCATCTCGTGCTCTGTGCCTCCCCATTGGTGCCACCAGACCAGAAGGGCAGGCGGGTGCGCCGGGCTGTAGTCGGCGGGCACCTGAAGCCAGAAGTGGGAGACAGAATCCCCGACGACCACGCTGGTGTCGATCTGAGTCTGCGCCTGCATCGGTGATGCCGCACACGCAAGTATGAGAAGGAGACTTCCGACGCGTTGCGCCAGCCAACGCCTGTCCCACTTCAGGTTTGCATTCCTTTTCTGATTTTCGTATCTTTCACGATTGTTGAACATCTCATCGCTTTCTTATCATCTAACTGCTCGACGGGGGTAGCATGGTTACTCCAGACGACCTGGCAGGCAAGGTCGCTTTTGTCACCGGGGGCTCCCGCGGAATCGGCCGGGGGATTGCACTGAAGCTCGCGCAAGCCGGAGCGGACATCCTTATCAACTATCTTGAACGCGAGGATTCGGCGTGGGAAGTCGTCGAATGGATCCGTGGCTTGGGTCGAAAGGCTCACGCCATCCGCGCCGATGTCGCGCAGGAATCGGAAGTGGAGCGCATGATCGCCGAAGCTCAAACCCGGTTCGACCGCCTCGACATCTTCGTCAATAATGTCGGCCCGTTCAAAATGAAGCGCGTGGCCGATATGGCTCCCGAAGACTGGAAACTCATGATCGACGGGAATCTAAACAGCGCTTTCTACTGCGTCCATCATGTCGTTCCCATCATGCGGGCACAGCAAGAGGGTATCATCATTTTCATTGGCGCGCCGAACGCTGAACGCGTCAGCAGCGCCTTTGAAACCTGCGCCTATTCCATTGCCAAGACCGGCGTGGTTATTCTGGCGCAGACCTTGGCGCGTGAGGAAGCGGCCAACGGCATTCGTGCAAATGTCGTGAACCCCGGATTCATCGAAAACGATGCCATGACGCCGTCCAAGCGAGAGTGGATGCCGCGCGAAGTGCCCCTGAACCGCGTCGGAAGCCCGGCGGATATCGGCGATGCCGTTCTCTTCCTTGCATCTCCTCGGGCAAGCTATGTCAACGGATCTGTGATGAATGTCCACGGGGGGCTCTGGATCTGAGAAAGAGGTTTCAGGTCACCAGATCGTAACGGAGCTGTTCGCGTTTCGTGAAGTAGGTGTTTGTCGCCCAGTGAATGGTCAGCGCGGTCGTCACAGTGGGTGCGGCGGCGAGCATGAACATGATAATAATCTGGTAGCGCACGGCCGCGACGGGCGGCACACCGGCCAGAATCTGCCCGGACATCATCCCCGGGAGCTGTACGATCCCGACCGCCATCAGGGCGTTGATTGTTGGAATCAATGCGGCCTGAGCGACATCGCGCGTGAGTTCCTTCACGGCGGCCTGAGGACTGAGCCCAAGGGCGAGCACGGCTTCGATCTCGTGCTGCCTCGATTTCATTTCTCCCGCTAATCGGTTCAAGGTCAAGTTGGCGGCATTCATGGCGCCTGCCGTCGTCATGCCTGCCAGCGGCAGCAGATACTGGCCGACCCAAAACGGACTGGGTCGAATGACGAGAAAAGTTGCGATAGCCAGGACTGGAATGACGCCGACCGAGATTGCGCATGCGAGCAGGAGGTGCGAGTGTGGCAGCCGTTTCTTCTGTCGTCGACCTGCCGTCAGTGTCGCCGCCGCGATAATAAGGAGAAAGAACGCAGCCACAGGCAGGGGATGCTCTGTCGCGAAGATCCATTTCAGGACGAGCCCGACCAATGAAAGCTGCACAAACGCCCGCACCGATCCCCACAACAAATCCCGCACAAGACCCAGTCGTTGACGCCAAAGGACAATCGCTCCCAGAGCGAGCAGGCTCGTGGCGATAAGCAGATCCCAGTAGCTCAGGTCAATGTATTTCATCTTTCGAGAGTCCTTTCGAACTCGGCCAGGAAGCGGTCGGAATCCTGCGACTTGCTCATCGCGTGAACAAGTCTGCCGGATTTCAGAACAAGAATCTGACACGCCACGCGGCGGGCTTGTCCTGGCAGATGGGTCACCCAGACACAAGCAATCGAAAGGCGTTCCTGGAGGCGAAGGATGCTTGTCTCAACGATGGCTGTCGATTCCGTGTCGAGAGCGGCCGTTGGCTCATCGAGCAGCAAAACCTCGGGGGAGCGTAGAAGGGCTCGCGCGAGCATCACACGCTGCTTCTCACCAATGGAGAGCGCTGAAGTGGGGCGCTCAAGAAACGCCGGGGGATCGAGGTTAACCAGACGCAGCGTGTCGTTCAGTTGCTCTTCGGCAGGAAGATCAGCCTTCTTCTCGGACAGGAAGGCGAAAAGCAGGTTCTGCCGAACCGTTCCGTCGAAGAGAGCCGGGATCTGTGACACGAGGGCCACACGCCGACGCAGCTCGCGGGGCGGGTAATCTGCCAGAAGTCTGTCGCGCCAGAAGATTTCACCGGCGTCCGGGCTTTCGAGTCCGTTGAGCAGTCTGAGCAGGGTGGACTTTCCGCTTCCGGACGCCCCCAGGATGCAAGTAATACACGCAGGGAAGATATCCACCGTCACATCGTCGAGCGCGACAATGGTCTTTGGGGGAGTTTTTCCGTCGGTGTAAGTCTTCTGACGAGTAATATGGTTCAGACGAAATTCATGCATCCTCCGAAATATACGAAATGCATAGCACGAAGTCAAAAAGCATTGAATTCCATCCATGAAAGATGAAGAACGAAGCAGTCTTCCCGACGACATGAACACAACTCCAGACCTTGAATAGATGGTGAACAAAGAAATGAAGCGTTCTTTCGGTTATTTTGTCGGCAACGAGTTCCGCGAGACAGAGAAAGCGTATTCGGTGCGGAATCCCTATTCCGGCGAGGAGATCGCCACCGTCGCCAGGCCCGGTGCCTCGGAAATCGTACAGACCTTTCGCACGGCAGCCGAGGCTTTCCAGACGACCCGGAATCTCCCGACCTATCGGCTCGCTGAGATTCTTGGAGGAATCTCGGAGGGGATTGAGCAGCGTGCCGAAGAGCTGGCCCGCACTCTGGCTCAGGAAGCTGCCAAACCCATTCGTGACGCCCGGGGTGAGGTCTCTCGCGCCGTCTCCACTTTTGCTTTGGCGGCGGGCGAGGTCGTGCGTTGGGGCGGCGAAATCCTGCCGCTCGACATTACGGCTGCCGGTGGCGATCGTCTGGCTCTTGTCCGCCGGTTTCCTATCGGCGTCGTCTTGGGGATATCACCCTTCAACTTCCCGCTGAACCTTGTCGCGCACAAGGTGGCCCCGGCTCTCGCGGCCCGGAATGCCGTTGTGTTGAAACCTGCTTCCGCAACGCCCCTTTCCACGCTTCTGCTCGCGGAAATCTACCGAGACGCAGGAGGCATTCCCGGAGCCTTCAATGTCCTGCCAGCTGTGGCAAAGGACATCGAGCCATTCATCGCACGCGGAAAGGGATTTGCCGCGCTTTCGTTTACGGGATCGGCTGAAGTCGGCTGGCGCCTGAAAGCGATGTTGCCGCGACAGAAGGTCACTCTGGAGCTGGGCGGCAACGCCGGTGTGATCATCGAGCCCGATGCCGACCTCGATTGGGCAATCACTCGGACCGTGAAAGGAGGCTACGCTTACGCCGGGCAGATTTGCATTTCCGTCCAGAGGATCTTCGTTCACGAGCAGGTCTATCGACAAGTCAAGAGCGAGTTAGTCAAACGAGTGGGTCAGCTCAAACTGGGAGATCCGCTCGATGAGACTGCGGACCTCAGTGCGATGATCGATGTGTCGTCGGCCGAACAGGCGGAGATGCGAGTGACGGACGCGCTCCAGCGCGGCGCAACGCTGCTCTGTGGCGGCGAACGCACGGAGAACCGGTTCTCGCCGACCCTGCTGGAAAACGTTCCTGCCGATGCGCCGGCCTCGTGCGAGGAACTCTTTGCGCCGGTCTGCACGCTCGAGGCCTACCACGACCTCGACGAAGCCATCGAGAAAGTGAATGCATCTCGTTTCGGCCTTCAAGCCGGGATCTTCACAGCGGATATGGGCAAGGCCCTTCAAGCCTACAACCGCCTGGAGGTTGGGGGAGTCGTCGTGAACGATGTGCCGACTTTCCGCGTGGATAATTATCCGTATGGTGGAATCAAGGATTCAGGCTATGGTCGCGAAGGTGTGCGATTTGCCATGGAGGAACTTTCCGAATTGAAGACGCTGGTCCTGCCGAATCCGAAATAGAGAAATCCGCTGCGGCCTCTTGCTGCGGATTCGGGGAGAGCCCCTTCCGGTGTCCCATGGCCCGGAAGGGGCTTTCTATCTTGTGAGTTCCAGCGTTATGTCAGAGGTAGGCTAAAACTGGAGTTTGGGAGGAGTCAGAATTCAGGATCAGGTTTGATTAACTGTTATTCCATGTTTAGTAAACAGTTATCGGTTCGTTCTGGAAAAACAGATTGTTGAGCGCAAAAAAGTGGAGAAAACTCTTGACTCTGATTCTTCGCATGCTATATTATGGGCTTACTTAACTGAACCACAGGTTTAATAAACTGTGATGGCTTTGCGTGAAGATTGGGGAACAACTACGCAATCTCAGAATAGCCAGTGACTTGACCCAAGAAGAACTGGCGGCACGCTCTGACCTGACTAAGGGATTCATCTCCCAGCTTGAGCGTGACCAAACCTCGATCTCCGTGGACAGCCTCCTGGATATCCTCCAGGTGCTCAATGTCAAGGTGACCGATTTCTTTGCGGAAGAGCCGGAAGACTCGATCGTCTTCTCGGAGAACCAGCGAACAGCTCTGGCGGAGGCCGGAGTCCGGTCCTTTCAACTGCTGATTCCCGGTGGCACAAATCGGCGAATGGAGCCGGCGCTGGTAGAATTGGCTCCCGGCGAGAAGACCGAGTCCTTTCAGCCTTTCCAGGGCGAGGAATTCGGTTTGGTGCTTCAGGGGATCATCACGGTCCACTTCGGGACCCAATCTGCGCGGGCTCGCTCAGGTGAGTGTTTCTACTTTGAAGCAGCGCGAGACCACTATATCGAGAACACCGGCAAGCGCGTGGCCAAGCTTCTTTGGATGACCACGCCGCCCATGTTTTGATATTGAACAACCGCTGAGTGAAAGGGGGGTAGGCGGACAGATACTTCCAGGGTTGTTTCCCGAATGCCTTCCGGGGAACCCGCGGAGGCGGATTCGCCTTCTGGTAACCTGTGTTTCATTAAGGAGAATTGTGCGGTGCAAGCCCTCGGCCGTCAGATTGTAGTCGAGTATTACGGCTGCAATTCGGACACGTTGAACGATGTTGCGTATCTCAAGCGCTCTATGCGTGACGCTGCGGCTGCGTGTGGAGCGACGATTGTTCAAGAGGTCTTCCATCTCTTCAGTCCTCACGGTGTCACCGGCGTGGTCGTCGTCGCGGAATCCCATCTGGCCATCCATACCTGGCCCGAATACGGGTATGCGGCAGTGGATTTGTTCACCTGTGGCGAAGAGATTGACCCCGAGATAGCTTTTAAGCATCTACGGGTTGCCTTGGATGCCGCGTCCTCTTCCGTCATGGAGCTGAAGCGGGGAATCCTCGAAGTGGCTCAGGGCCAGAAGCTGTCCTTCAAGCCTGAGTCGGTAGTGCCTCAATGACTTTCGGGACTCGGAACAAGTATTTCTTTGTGCGCGGAAGTGCCGACGGTCCATCTCCCTTGAATTCTTTTGACAACGCGCTCTTGGCCTCCGGCATCGGAAATACGAACCTGATTCGCATCAGCTCCATTCTCCCACCCGGCGCTCAGGAAATCCCCATTCCGGCCCTGTCCTACGGAAGCTTCCTACCCATCGCGTACGCGCAGGAAACGAGTGATGTTGCCGGCGAATTGATCGCGGCGGCTGTGGCAATTGGTGTGCCCGGGGACATCAATCAGCCGGGAGTGATCATGGAACACCACATGAAAGGATCAGCCGGACAGTGCGAGGACATAGCGCGCCAGCTCGTTCGCAATGCCTTTGAGGTGCGCGGATTCGTCCTTGAGGATCTCAAGAGTGTTGCCATCGAGACGAGAGTTGTCACAGTAGCAACCGCTCTTGCAGGAGTGGCTCTATGGGCTTGAAAAACCGCCGCTTGTGTCCTGGTGGTTTCTTCGTTTTACTCATTCCGATGAACATACTCGAGTCGAGGTTCGGCCTGCATGATGGGCATTTGGTTCACTGAAGAGTTCGTGCCGGGGATGAGGTTCTCTCTCCGAATCCAGAGAACCTTATTCAGTGGGAAGAGCCGGTACCAGAAGATCGATGTCATTGAGACGGAGATGTTCGGGCGTGTGCTCCTGCTGGATAACTACACGATGTTTTCGGAGAAGGATGAATTCGTTTACCACGAGATGCTCGTTCATCCTCCTTTGCTGGCCCATCCGGGTGCGCGCCGCGTCTGCGTCGTGGGAGGTGGGGACGGGGGAGCTGTCCGGGAACTGCTCAAGCACCCGGGCCTGGAATCGATCGTTCTCTGTGAGATAGACGACGAAGTGATCCGAGTGTGCAAGGAGTATTTCCCGGATATGGCCGCATCGCTCTCCGACCCACGGGTTACGGTAAATATTGAAGACGCCGTTGGTTATATACGCCAACAGAGAAACGAGTTTGACATCATCTTGGCAGATACGACCGATCCGACGGGGCCCGCCGTGGCCCTGTTTGAAGAACCGTTCTACGCGTCAGTTAAGAAGGCGCTAAGACCCAACGGGATCTTCATTGGCCAAATAGAAAGTCTCTTTCTGCGCGGGACTGTGATTCCGAGGGTGATGAAAGCGCTGCGGGGCCGTTTCAAAGACTGCCGCCTTTATGGGGCGACGATTCCGACCTATCCGACGGGGTACTGGAACTTCGTCTGGGCGTCGGATGGTGTTGATCCGTTCACGGTCGATGAAGAACGCCAGCGGCAGGTCGCGACAACCTGTCGTTACTATACGCCGGATCATCAGCGCGCGGCCTTTGTACTGCCGGAATTCGCAAAGGAGAGTATCGTTTGACGGGCTTCCTTCGGACCGCTCCATTCTTGGGTGCGAAGCCTGCGGGCCCGACGGTCCGGATAGCTCTCTTCGGATGCCCGTACGACGGCACAGCCAGTTTCCGACCCGGAGCGCGCTTTGGGCCTCAGGCAATCCGCGAAGCTTCGCAAGTTCTGGAGACCTATGATCCCAAACTGGAATGCGATCTGGCAGACTGCTCTTTTTCTGACGCAGGGGATGTTGAGGTCTCACCGGGGAACAAGTCGGATACCCTCGCACGCATCGGTGCAGCGGCAAGGAGTGTTCTCGCTGCCCGGCAAATTCCGGCGGTTCTCGGTGGTGAGCATCTGATTACGCTGCCGGTTGTTCAGGCCGTGCATGAAGTGTATCCGGACTTGGTCATCGTCCAGTTCGATGCGCATTTCGACTTAAAAGACAGCTACTTAGGGGACAGACTGAGTCATGCGACCGTCATGCGGCGCATCGCGGAAGTCATAACGCCGTCACGAATTTTGCAGGTCGGGGCACGGTCAGGAGTCCTTGAGGAATTTCAATTTGCCCGGAATTGTCGTGTTTTGGGGGCAGACGCTTCGCCACCTGAGATTCGGCAATGGGTGGCAGACCGACCAGTCTATGTCACCGTTGATTTGGACATTCTCGATCCGGCCTACTTTCCGGCAGCAGGAACTCCAGAACCTGGGGGGTTAAGTTTCTGTCAATTAGAAGATTGGCTTCTTGCGCTCCGGGGAGTCAAGCTCGTCGGCTGGGATGTTGTCGAGCTGGCGCCCCACTGGGACCCTACCCAAGTCTCATCCGTCGTAGGTGCCAAGATAGTACGGACACTCCTGGGGTTGACTGCAGTCTGTTGAGTCGACTGTTGTAGATTATACTATAAATTGTTGTTTTATTAGTGACATAGGATTTCACAAGGGGAGTTATGAGAGGCAGAAATCCGCTATTTCGCGTCCTGCAACCCTTTCCGGGCATCGACGGTTTCCGACCTAAGCTAAAATAATTAAACTTTTTCCTTGACAAATTCTTTTTCATTGATTATATTTCAAAATCTTTTACGGTATAGGACTTTCATGGACTTAGAGGGGAGGACGCTCTAAACTTTGTGGGTTCGTTGTGTTCGGACGACAGGCAGAGTGAAAGCGTTCGAGTCCAGAGCCTGATCGGTGCGTGCCGGCAGACAAGATGGCCGCCGGTGCGTTGTATCCGTTCCATTTATCTATCAAAAGCGGAAAAGCTGTAATGAGACATTCGAGACATTCTACGGAGCCTGGTTTAGGGCAGGCTGAAGTCCGCTCGCCCTCAGAACCGGGCACAATCCAGTTCCCATGGAAAGGCCGGGGGAGAACTCTTGGCCGACAATCGCACGGATTTAGAGAAAATTCACATAGCGAGGAGAGCTTCAAGATGAAATCAAGGGCTCTTTTTCCAGCATTTGTGCTTGGCACATTCTTGGTCTGCCTGCTGGGCGGATCGGCCGCATTTGCTCAACCGCAAATCATCATTGATGGCGGAACGATTGAGTGCGTGGAAGATGATGTCGGCACGACTCCAAACGGTTACGTTGACGAAGCCACGGACAGTCTGCGTGTGACGGTTCTGGCCGCGATACCTAATGGGAACAGCGGTGGCTATAACCTCTGCTTCGAGGACTCCGTGGAGGCGGGACTGTGGCCGGTCCCCGGTCTTGGGGAGTTCGACCCCTCGGTCCCTCAAATCACGTATATGTGCCATCCTGTAGAGCTCTACCGCATGGAGATACGGGTAGACGAGCAAATGGGATTAGACAGTCTCTATGACGCCGATTCGTGTCTGGTCGTTGCGACTCTGATCTTCCATCCGCAGAACCTCATCGCGAGCCCCGGCGATGTCGCCGTATTCAACGTTGACGTCAAGAGCAACGATGACGCGGGCAACGGTCCGTGGTGCCGGTCAGACCCCCTCTATGTCACCTTGCCGTGCTCTGTGAACACGATCGTCGGCTGCGGAACGGTTCTCTGGTCTGAAGCATGCGGTTTCAAAGATGACAATATCGTCGCCATCGGTGACACAGCATGGTGGGTCTTCACCGACTTAGATACGGAACCTACGCAGGAAGATATTTGGTACATCAACTTGTCTTGTTTGACGGGCAGTGCTGATGATACGATGCGTTTTGCTGGCGACAGTGTCATTGTTGCGGCCGTCGATTTGTTGGAGAATGGTGTCACGGATACGTTGCGGGTGACGCGCAAGTATTGGACGACGGGCGTGACGGGTGACACTGTTTGGGAGCGTTACTGCTATACTCTTCGCCAGATAGACAACATGCCACCAGGGCTGTACGAATGTTGCCTTGACTCGTGCCACATCGTTAACGGGAACCGGGTTCCCAACGATTCGCTGCTTCCCGACTGGTGGTGGTGCACCCTAAGTGACCGCTGGTGGCCCTATGCGGGAGTTGGGGATACACTCCGAATCTTCTGGTCGCTTTCAACGGATGATACCTGTGGCTCGGACACATTCAGTTGTCTTGGTGATACGGTTGTACTCTGTAACGGCCTGTGGCGACTGCGGAATTTCGATGGCACATGGGTTGGTGTTAATTTCGAGGACTTCCTGAAAGGCTATGGAGCACCGCCCTATGTCTGGCCTGTGAACAGTGTCCCAGGTGGAACCAGTCCCTATCCTGGACCTGGGAGTCGTCTGCTCAGTCAGTGCTTCGATCTCTATGGTGACAGTATTTGGATTGGCAATGAAATATGGGCCAAGGGGCGCTATGTGGATGTGCCGATTGACACGACGAATTGGAGTGCGATTCAACGATGTATTGCGGATGCGGGTGATGATCTGATAAATCTCGTTGTTTTTGATGATGCTGGCAATTATGCGGCTCCGGACTTCTACGAGTGTGATTTCTGTATTGACAACATTTGTCCGGAACCCGGGCCGCTCACCGATATCTACGAAGACACGTTGTGCCGCCGCTTCTCGCCCTACGACAGCACGGACGGCAGATGGTGGAGTATTTCACCCGACTCGATTCGCATCTGGCTCGATGACCTTGACTCGGCGGCGGTCGCGTCGTCCCTTTATGACAGCTTGAACCAGCTCTTCCTGGTGGGTATTGATGTTCGCTCCGAACCCGATGAAATCACCGGAGCCATCGTTGCGGAGCTGGATTACTTCAACCCCCTGATGAATCCCTTGTTCATTCCTTGCTCGTTGGCCACATGGCAGTTCCCATGGGGGCCCTATGACAAGGGCGCGTTTGACTGGTATGGCAAACAGGGAACAGACAGCCTGGATCCGTGGCTGAATCTCGGTGGAACCTGCCCGCTCGGCTTCAACGTGGGCTTCACCTTTGCCCGCTTCATGGACCGCGCAGGGAACAACTGCATCGAAGGGTGGGACAACGACAGTACCACGACTCTGCCTGAATACACTCAGCGCAACCGCATCCACGCGGTCGTTGACACCTGTATCCCCGGTGTCGTGGAACTGGCCGACACGCTCACGGTGAACAACATCGTGCTGGGGACAGGGGCACCCGTGCCTATTGGTCCGGAAGCCGGCTATCCGACCTATCAGTGGGTTTGGGGGATGAACGACCCGACTCTTCGGTTCCGTGCGGAGCGGTTCTATGACCAGGGAGATGGTATCCACGATGACTCGTGCATGGTGGAATGGCTGGAGTACCATGTTCTCGTTGAGCGTGTTGTCACCTTTGGGACTTGGCCCAATCCCGATGACACCACAGGTTTCTATTCCGATGCCGATCCCACGACGGGTGACGATGAATGGCTGTGGACGCCGATCACGTTCTACGCCAATGATGTCAATGGGCCGGTCATCACCTTCGATTGGGGACATCAGTTCCCCGAAGACGCCGTGGGCAGTGGCAATCTGAACGACGGCTTGTACCGTCTGGAGTTGCAGATAAAAGACGATGCCGGTATGATATATACCGACCCGGTCTTTATCTGGTTGAACGGCCAGGGACCGTACATCGACACGGCTCGCGTTGCTGGCCCGGATTCCGCCTGCGCGCTCCACTTCTTCGTGGATGACACGCTGTGTGTCTATGTTGTGACGGATACATCCGCCGAGTACATCGAAGTCGACTGGGGTTGTATCCCCACCATGGATACCACTGCGGCGTGGGTTCACGGTTACTGGTACGATTCGACGCATATCGCAGGTGGCTTGGCGGAATGGATGATCTGCATCGAAGGCATCATTCCCGATTACATTGATACACTCGATCTTACAGGTCAACGGAACCACTATGAACTCGACACGCTCGCAACACCCGGAGCATGCGACACGAACAACTGCGGCAACTGGGTGATTGCGGTTTATGCGTGGGATCATGACGGCTTGGTGACGAGGTATGTGCAGAATTGCACGCCAACCGCCGATTGTCAGGAAGCGATTCTTGGGATGACTCCGTGCCCGCGTATTGCGTCATCTCATCCCGAGTTCTTCTTCTACAATCCCGACTCGGCGGCGGCCGACTCAGCGGCGAACCTCGGGTTCCCATGGGGTCCGGCACCGGATTGGAACGCCATCTCACCGGGTAACCTCGATCACGCCTATAGCGCCTCGCTCAACTGGGCACAGGATGATGTGCAAGACACGGTGTTCATCCGAGTCTTGATTGACTCCATGACCATCAATCCGGCGGGTGGGGATACGATTCAACTTACCGTTCGCAACTCCAATGTTTCACCGACGCGGCAGCGGATTATCCGGCGGCCTCTCTTCTCGGTGACCGCGGCCACGGATGCGGCGGCGGACAATACGATCTATCATGGCCGCCTGACGAATTACTGGGACGATGCGACAACCAAGAGCCCGTACTACCAGTTCATCTACATGTGGAACGGGACCTGGTTCATCAGCGCCGGCATGGACTCGATTGAGCTCGTTGACTTTAACGACCAGGATACGGTCCTTGTTACCGTGACTGCTTTTGACAGCATCCCGGGTCTCGACTGCGACTCCGTCTTTGCCGACCTGGATGTTGACAATATCAATCCGGAATTCTACGACTGGACGGGAGTAGAAACGGCATACCCAGTGACGCGACGGGATCCCAATACGGGCTCGACGCCTTCTGTGGAGAATCTGGGTTGGGGGAATGATTGCGGTTTCCGCTATGCTGAAGGAGATACCTTCAATCTGAAGGTGAAGCTCTCCGAGGCCGTCCACTATGATGACGCGGCCTACCCGAACACCGATGGCTCGTGGCGCGATCCCGGAACCGGTGAGTGGCTGCTTACGCGGAACTGGCAGATCTCGGCGATTGACGCCATGACTCAGGACTTGCTCATCGACGGGGTCGACACGGTGATGGTTTACCTTGATTCTGTGATCGTGGATACGATGGCCTGGGATTCGGTCTATTACACCCTCATTGGCCATTTCGAGAACATCCCGGACAACTACTGCAACACGCATGTTAATCTCCTCATTCGCGCCGCATGGGATCAGGCGGGCAACCCCGGTCGCTACAACAACCCCGTCTTCACCGATGCCTATGAGGAGGATAGCTGCGAAGATACGACCTTCGCCATCTACATCGTCAATATCGATCCATTTATTATTGGATGTCCGCTTGTTTGGAATCTGACGGATTCCATTCGGGGTTGGATTGCCCCGGAGGACCTGGATGTTGAGGTCATAGCAAGGATCATCGAGACGCCCGAGATCTGGGCATGTCTGCCGGGAACGAAGCCGGATTCCATCAAGCACATTCGAGGCAATTTCCAGCAGATTACCGACGATCCGGATCCGTGGGTCCACGCCGATTCCGTCGGCGATTGGTATCTGTGGGCCGACCCGAATGTCTGCGATTCCCTCGAGTTCTGGACGCGGGACTACTACTGGTGGCTCGTCGCAGACTCCTCGGATCTGGCGACGATTCATTGCGACGGCGATTCGCTCGACTTCGCTATTCGTTTCGAGACATATATGGGAGCCTCGGACACGGGCGAGTTCAACTGCGTACAGGTCGATATTAACGAACCGAGATGGAACATGTCGAGCGCAATGGACACGCTTTACAGTCCCATTGCCGATACGGTTTGCATGGATCCCCATAATCGACTGATTGTGCGCGGACACTTCACGGAAGCGTATATCGACACGGGTCATTGCTTTCTCGGAGTGGGCGTCGGCTTGGATAGTACGCTGATTTGGGCAAATCTCAGCCGAATTACGGGCAACCCTGCTGATACGATGGTACCACCGGATTCCATCGAGTGGCAGGTACTTGGAATCTACGGGAATGCGTACTGGAATGTGGTGCCCAACCCCGTTTTCTATTGCCACGCTGAGACGCTTGTCACATATGACCTGCTCGCCCTGACCGACTCGCTTGGGCACTACGATCGCGAGCTCTACTGGCGCCGCAGCCTGTGCTTCCACAGCGACTGCCTGCCGCCAGAGTTCGTGAGCGTCATCGCGGGATGCGACACCAATGCGATGGGCATGCCTATCTACGGTTATCTGAGCCCGGGCAATAATATCTTCCTCTATGCCTGCTTCGAGGATCCGGATGCGGATTCAAGCCTTGGCATAGACTCTCTCTGGATAGACCACAATGAGCTGACCGGGAATTCGGGATGGCAGTGGATGAGTGATACGGTTTGGGTTGATTCCTTCTATCATGTCTGTGCAAAATGGCAATACGGATGCCCGTATACCCTGACGCAACCGTTCGACAACCTTGATACGGCTTGGGTCTGGTTTAAGGCCAAGGACAAGTTTGGAAACGAAGATTCCTTCCATGTTGCGGTCGCGATCGTGGACACGCTGCCGCCGATTGTTGACTTCATTTATACAATCGGGGACGACTCCATCCGTGCCTATGTGACACCGGGTGACGAGCATGTGAGAATCTACGCTGACCTCACTCCCGGTGACATGTATATGGCCAGTGGGCCAAAAGACGTGTGGGCGGACCTCTCTCGCTTCATGTGCGATTCGCTGCATCGGGCGTGGTACGACACCATCTACGCCGACACGGTCGTGCAGATGACGCCAGACACCTTCCGAGCCTACTGGGGTTACGACTACGATCTCTCTCTCGCGACCTACGGCGCGTACCTCGGCGGTGATACTATCGCCGTCTGCGACAGCATCCACTGGCCTGGCAATCGTGGCCAGTACCTGTGGAATGATCCGATCGGCCTTGACGAAGGAGGCGAAGGGCTCTTCGATACCTTGTGGGTCTCTGTAACTGACTCCGCTTGCAATGTTGGAACTCATTATAATGTTTTTGAAATCAGCGGCGGCGATTCGACTGTTCCGGACATTGATTCTATCTGGGTGATCACGAACCGCTGTGATACAACTCTGGGCTTCATCTCTTCGATGCCGCTGGATACCGGCCACATCGAGGTCTGGGCCTGGATGGATACCATGTTCAATGGGTACGAGGACACGCTTCGCATCGACAGCATGCAGGCGGACCTCGCCGGTTTGAACCCGACCCTCTACGGCTGGACCGATTGGCAAGGGTGGTATGGCGGCTGGCCGGTTTACGGTGACGCCAACGATCCGAATCATAGCCAGGCCTTCTGGGATCTCGTCGTCGACGGACAAATGCGCACGCGTCTGGTCGCCAAGTGGGTCGGTCTCTCCGCCGAAGCCTTGGGCTGCGGCGATGAGGTGATCGTGCCGGTGAAGGGCATCCGCCAGACCGGCTCGGGTGGCAGCCATGGCTACTACATGGATATCGAGTATGGTTCGGCGTGGGTGGATACGACGCGGCCGTACATCTATGATATGCGTGTGTACAACTCCACGACAAGTCCGAACGAAACCACCTGGGTCAGCCCGAACTTCCCGGTTTATGTGGATATTTGCGCGGTCGATACTGTCTGCTGGCCGGGTTACGGCAATACGCCGGGCTTTGACCTTGCGCTCGAAGATCCACCGGACGGACCGTACATCACCTTCTGCGCCGGCCCCAATGCCCTGCGCGATCTGTGGACCTGGAACACCGACAGCTTCACCGTCACTTATAACGGCGGCGACACGGTTTGCCTGCGGTGGATAGGGTACCCGATTTACGACGACACCTGCAACCTGGTTGACTACGACAACTTGAATGGTTGCGTGACGGCGTACATCCAGGATTGCTTGTCGAATCCAGCTTATCCGGTGACGAAGGAAGTCACGACGGATGACCGGCCGCCGGAATATGTCCATTCGTCGGTGCGTGGCGATTACACCTGGGAGACCGGCTTCCCCGGCGATCCCGACCACAACCACATTGACAGCGTGCTGGTGCTGCGTCGGGGTATCTACAACCTCGACTCCGACAGCATCCTGTGGGCCTTCGTCGTCGTGGATAACTGGCCTGGAGACACGCTCCTGAGCTTCGCGCAGACCTTCATCAACCTCGGTACACCGACGAACTATCCGGGCCGTACATTCATGAACGGTGGTCCGGATATACTGGCAAATCCGGATACGATTTTCTACAATATTGACGGCATGCACCGCGACAGTCTCGTCTTCCACGTGCCTCTTTACAGTCCGGGTGGTGCACCGTACTTCGATATCAGCATTCTGTCCGACAAGTACTACTTCGCTCTGCAGCTCACCGACACAATGGGCAACAGCACCGGTGACGCTGACAGCGCATGGACCACACTCTTCTGCGATGACCTGGATAGCACGGTTGTCTTCACGATTCAGAACTACAACCAGCCGAATCCGGGCATGGTGCTGATCGAAGACAGCATGGATGTGTGGAACAACCAGAAGCTCAGCGCCGACACATCCATAAACCTGTATAAGGTTTGGTGGGTTTCGGAGCCGCACTGGCGCTGGTATGCCAACACGACACGCTTCTTCATCTTCGTCGAAGATACCGTTCTCCAGCACGACCTTATTGACAACGATGCCGATGGGCTGGTCGATGAGCTCGGTGAAGGCGTCGACTTCTACACGGCTGACCTCCGCATCAATAACTACCCGCAGGTGGCGCATGTCGACTCGATGAATTCAGGCGGCGTGTGGATTAACTACCTGTGGTTCCAGGACAACTTCAGTGAGGGCCAGTACGAGGTTGAGCTCTTTATCAGCGACATCTACGGGCACCGGGATACTCTTACGAACTCGGATCATGGCGATTCCCTTGCACTGCTCTTCTGGGAAGATGAATCCTGCCCGATGGGTCAGTCTCTGGCTCTGTATGATACCAACGGGGTCATCGTGCCGGTTCGCTACAATGGCGTCGATCAGATGGGCATGGTGGATATGACGGACTATGACCTCATCGATAGTCTCTTTGTCTATCGGCACTTCGACTCCCTCTTCGTGGTGCTGTCGGATGGGAACATCTTCAACAGCCTGCCACCGATGCCGGGTTCCGGTGTGGACACCGATACGAGTACCGTGCCAGACAGCACGAACTGGAATGACGGCCGGGCAACGGGCATCCAGTTCCTCGATCCGAACGGTGTTCCCGTGCCTCATTTCGTCATGCGGTACTTTGCCGACCTTGACGACGTGCCGTTGGCGATGTTGGTGGACACGACGGGAACGGCCATGGAGTCCATGCCAGACGGCCTGTACACGCTCGTGATCCATCCTCTCGACAGGGTGGGGAATGAGTGCGAGTTCGAATATCAGTTCATCCTCGACCGCACCTGTCCGTCGATTGACTCGATCTATGTCACTCAGTCGGGCCAGGCCGATCACGAAGACACCCTCTATGCTTCCTGGGATTATGTCGAAATCAAGGCGCTCGTCAACGACTCGCTTGACGGAGTTGACAGCGTCGTCTTCGACTATTGCTGGGATGCCAATCGTGATGGCGTGCTCGATGCTTATCCGTTCTGGATTCAGGCGAATATTTTGAGTGTGCCGAATTCTGCAACGGATACGACCTATATGTGGGCGTGCTACTGGTCGGTCATGAATCTGCCGTGGACTTCCGAGGACACGCTCGGCATGCCGCCGGTCGATACGCTTGGACGTTGCATCAACCGGTACTTCGTGCGAGTTCAGGCTTGGGACGGCTTCGGCACCATGTGCGAACGCTATATCCCGGTCGATGTCGTCGATGATATCGCGCCTCTGGCTTACATCGTTTATCCTGAGCAGGGGATGGTGTTCAACTCGCAGGTCACGGAAAGCCTTATTGTGACCGCGTACGATTCCGTTGGCGGCACCTATGACCCGATACCCGGTGATACCTTCACCTTCAACCCGTTGGGCCGGTGGTTTGACCTGTCCCACGGTATGTTCCAATACAAGTACTACGAGGCGCCCGGCACTTACACGCCCGGCAATGACGACCCGGCTCTGGGCTGGGTGACCATCCGGACCGGAATGCCGGATTCTCTGGGTGGGGATACATCCACCTACCGGGCACCGGATGACAGCTTCCACGTGCGCTTGAGCATTGAAGGATGGCTGGCTCACCAGTATAATATGCGCTTCTGGACCTTTGACGTCTGTGGCAACAACGATCCGATCAACACACCGGTTGTCACCTTCTGGGTCGAGGAAGACACGGTCAATCCGATTGCGTCCATCACTTGGCCGGATGAGGATATGTGGGTGACCGACCTGCACTGCTCCTCGGGCTTTGTGCCGATTCTGGCAAACGTGCCGTACTACTATGATGTGGACTCTGTCGAATTCTGGTATGTCGACTCCCTGACTGTACCGGGGACGGGTCAGCACATCTTCATTGGTTCGGATACCGAGCCGGATACAGTTATTCCGAATTGGGTGACCAAATTCAGCGTTTATACATGGGATACGCGACATCTCTTGACGGGCTACTACTGGCTCTATGCGCGAGCCTGGGATAGCTCCGGGAACTCCGATCCGAATCCGCACTGGTCGCGTGTCTTTGTGGACAACTCTCCGCCATTCATTACGGATTGCTGGATCATTGACGGTGCTACGGGGGATACGACCACGGCAACCCGTGAAGATAGTGTCTTCGTATTGATGGCAACCGCTGAAGACTTCATGGATCCCGGCCGGATCAGTTGGGTTCAGTTCCAGGTGCTGACTCGGTATGGTGTCTGGGAAGATCTCGCCACTGTTACAGATTATGACCCGCTCTATGGCGCGGATGTCACCGTGGGGACCTCGCCTTGGAACGGTGTGTCGCGTGACTATGTCCCAGAGACCTGGATGCACGGTGATTCGACTTACTGGTGCTATGTGATATTCAGCGACTTCGGCAACAGCCCGCTCGACAGCATTCGCTTCCGGGCTCACTGTGCTGACGCGCCGGATTGGGGCGATCCGAACTGGGAGGGAGACCGCAATCGCGACTGTAACCTTGACCGCGATGCGGAGCTCTGCTCGAACAGCCTCATGATCTATGACCAGTTGCCGACCGGCGTCTACATGTGGGCGTACAACCACTCCGACTTCGATAACGACCTGCCCGTGTTTGGCGACGGCATCTATCCCGATGACCGGTTCGGCTGCGTCGATCCGTACGCGCTGGATACGGTGCTGTTCGTGGCCAAGTACGACACGCTGCCCGGCGACGAGTGGCTCATGCACTTTGTCTTCTGGCGTGTGGGTGCCTATGACGCCAGCTCGCAGGTAACTTGGACTGGCTGGTCGGACACCATGTACATCCCGAACGACATCACGCTCAATCCGAGTGCCCCGGATTTAGGTCCTATCCCGTTGATCAATGCTTGGGATAGCCTCTATGTCATCTGGTCCGATATCCGCACCTGGATTGAGAACGACGCGGCCGCGCACGGATACACGAGTGTTGACCTGAACTTCGCGGCTTACATCACGGATTGGACAGGGAATCCATCTCCGCTGCTCCCGAACATCAGCGAGTTCATGATTACCTGGGATTGTCAGCCGCCGATTTGCCGGGTTTCCGAGCCGGACGAGGGCGATCTCCTCTCCGCATCAAATGGCGATTGCGATACGTACACGCCGCTTGAGGTTTATCTCAACAGAAGCTTCGTGGCCAATCGTGAGTTGCAGCGGAGTTGGGGGACCGTCGGAGAGTTTTGGCAGACTCACTGGTTCTGGTCCTATGTCGGTGGCCCGCTCAGTGACGGCGGCATGTATGATGTTCGCGGCGCTGGTTGCTGGCTCGATCCGTACGGCTGGCACCGTGATTCGACTGCTGCACACGACGAGGACCACCCCTGTTGCTACTACGATAGAGACAACGTGTGGTGGAACAATACGGTCTTCCGTACGATGGAGGGTTACAAGGCTGGCACCGGCCATGTCTGGGTCATCGTGACTGACGATGTCGGCAACTTCGACAGTTGCATGGTTGAAGTCGAGATCGACAACGAGGCGCCGCATGCCCCGATCACCCACGCCAGCTATGTGCAGAATGATCCGGACGATCCCGAGAACCGTGTGCGAGTCCTGCAGGCCATCCCGTGGCAGGATACCATCCCTGACACGATTGAAGTGCTTTATAACCGCAATGTCGAACCGGGCGGTGGCGATCCGGAAGCTTTCGTCATCTTCTATTGCGACGAGAGTGCGGTGAGCACCTGCAGCGGCCTGCCGTTTGGGGTTCACAACATTCGGCTCTGGGATCTTGATAGGGAAGAGTTCCTGGACTATGAGTGTCCGGACGACGCCAGTCAGGTTTGGTTCGACGATTTGGCCATGGCCCGGGAGTATGACCAGTATCCGCCGGACGACGACACGAACAATCGCTACGAGATTGCTCTCCTTCTGGACAACACCTATACACCTGGCACCTACCATTTCGCCTTCATTGCCACGGGCACAGACGGTGAAATGGAAGGCGACCGTAATATGGATGATACGCTGACGACGGCCGATGATGACACCCGGATCGACCTGTGGGTCCGTGTGGTGAATGTGAACGAGCCTCAGGTCGTCATCCGCCAGCCCGATTATGGACACACCTGCGTCCACGGTCAGATTCTGTTCGGAGCCGAGAATGTTACGAATCCGTTCTTTGACGGTGAGATTGACACGGTCTTCTTCTGGACAGAGGGAGACAATGGCGATACGCTGCTGGGCTACGATACCGAAGACGGCTATGCCTATTACATGTTCGAATTGAATGAGGCTGAGGTGCCCGGCATGGCCGGTTGGTACGTCGCCAACGGCTACCAGTGGTATCCGGAACGCGACCTCTTCCCGGATAT
Source organism: uncultured Alphaproteobacteria bacterium (assembly GCA_964543855.1). GTDB lineage: Bacteria > Electryoneota > RPQS01 > RPQS01 > DYHQ01 > CAZJAD01. The sequence continues at coordinate 17,201 of CAZJAD010000013.1, read as the reverse complement.
CTGGTTGCGCGTGCTCAATTCCGATGGCAGTATCCGCGGAACCTATGATATGGAACGGCAGCCGAACGGCCTTTGGACTGATTGGAACTACTTGCCGTACAATCCGACCGGGTACCAGTACTACTTCATTATCGATGCTAACGACAACAACCAACCCGATGCCAACGGCATCGACCGTCATGTCAATGACCCACGCACCATGTTCACGAACTGCGATGGCAGTGACACGGCTCGTGTCGAAGTCTGGGATTGGGCACTCAGTTTCGACACGCGGGTGCTCGAGAATCGCAGCTACAACTTCTGGACAACGGTTGCCTGGCACGATGATGAAGGCTATCATGTCATCGAGGACCCGGCACCAGGCGACAGCATTCATGTCTTTTTTGTGGACAACGAGCCTGCCGAAGGTACGCACGACATCGAATTCGATGTGACGCGTCTGGCGGCAGGCCTGCGGATCCCCGGGTGCGAAGTAGGACGCAGCGGTGAAGGTGATCCTTGTGTCTGTAACGAAGCTGACACGGTCTACTTCGTGACGGACATCCAGGCCATCGGTGGCTACTACAACCTGCCGGTCGAAGATATCTGCAAGGTCATTTACCAGCGCAGCTACACCGATTCGGCTGAGTATGGCTCCGATGATGGTTGGGTGAATGTCTTCACGGTTTACTCCGATCAGGACAGTGGTTGGACGGAAGCCTGGCCCGGCTGGTGGGTCGCGGTCAATCCGCTAACGGACAATATCGACAACGACGGCGACGGTCTGATTGACGAGACATCGGATGTGCAGGCTGGCGACGGCGTCGGCGAGGAGAATGTCCGCATTTGGACGCGGTCGATTATCGTTGACCAGTGCGGCAACACCTTTGCGACGCCGGCCGAGAGCCTCTGGCTCGATGTGTCCGAACCGCAGGCCTGTATCACCGAAGTCGAAGGCATTTCGCCACCGGATAACGAGACGATCAACATTCCGGAAGACCACCAGGTCGACATCGTGGCGACCGACATGTCGGCGCCATTCGACCAGACGATTCTTGGCCGCTTCCAGTATCGCACGCTCTATCCGCCATCAGCGTGGACAGATATGCAGCCGACGATGGGCAGTGGCCTAACCTCGATCGTGCGCCATATCGGTGAATACCTCTACTTTACATGGGATCTGGACAGCCTCTTCGCATTGCCCGGCCATCCGGATCCGGAGAACTGGTATCAGCTCCGTGTGATCGCCGAGGACACGGTCGGAAATAGCGATTCGTGCGACAATGTCATCTGCCAGATCACAATCCGGCTGAATGACATCACGCCGGCGGCTCGCGTCGAGGTCTACATGGTTCACAGCTCGACCGACACGGCAAACTCTTGCACGGAGTCTGACATCTATTACATCCAGCCGAATCCTCCATATTGTGTTCAGGCCATCTTCGCCCCAACCACGATTGATACTGGGCTTGCGTCGTTGACTTTCCAGTATCGCACACGCGACTGGCTGGGCGAGGACACGTACCAGACAAGCGAGTGGCGCAACATCGAGACCATTTACGACCCGATTAACTGGGGTCTCCTTGGCGACACGACCGAATGCGTCTACTTCCAGCCGCGGCCGGACGACATCGGCGAGCAGGGCTTTGACCTGCGCGTGATCGTGGAGGATTACAACGGCAACGATACCTCCGATGTCTGGACGCTGTGGGTCGATGAGACGGCTATCGTCCAGGCTGAAGATGATATTCCGACGGCCCACTACGATATCCTGTACGAGGGCTGTACGATTATCAACACTGGAGCCCTGCTGACCGCTCTCTATGATCCCGACCCGGTTTCGGGCGAGCCGAACGTGGAGGCCGCTTGGCTGAAGGTGACGACGGTCGAAAGCAGCCCGAGTATATCCATGCTTGGGTACTTCGATCGCGAGAGTGCGGACACGTGGACCTTCGACTTCGAGGGCGATATCTGTGATATGTTCGAGGAAGACGCGGACGGCTCCGGGCGCTACTACTTTGATATCTACACGCGCGATTGTGCGGGCAACGAAGGGATGCGTCGTGTTGAGGTCACCTGTGGCTACGGTGACTGGACGCTCACGACAGACGCCCTCACCGTTGACTGCGTGCTGCCGGTCTGTGGCGAGCTCACTCGCACGGACGACTGCACGAATCTCGTGGCCAACGGCGGCGAAACGGTGCACCTGTTGTGGGGCATCAGCGAGCTGACTTTGTCGTTCGACGGTGTCCACACCTTCTCCGATCTTGACAGTGTGTGGATGTATGTCGGTTATCCTTATTATATGACAATTCAGGCCGACACCTTCTATCAGGATCAATGGGCGGAATTCACCTGGGCAACCGTGCCAACCACGAATGACTGCTTGGTTGTCGCCCTGACGCTCTACGCCTACGACACCGGTTTGAACAACCTCCGCACCTGCAACGGCCAGTTCATCCTCCGCGAGAATTCGCCACCAGAATGGGCGACGCTGGATAGCATGCGGTATGAGGCCTGGGATTGCGTGAGTCAGGAGGTCATCACCTTCACGGATCGCGTCCTTGACGGCATGACCGAAATCGGCTTCTGGGATGATGTGCACATCTACGGCACGCTGCCGGATTACCAGCAGTACATCGAGAGAGTCGAACTGTGGGTACAGCGGCAGGGTTATGACAGCAACATGGTTGATTACGTGACTTGGAGTCCATCGTGGACCTCGCGCGGCGCAGTCTACGATCTCGAATGGTCCAGTGCCAGTAGTGGATATTACCGCGTCTGGGTGATCGCCTACGACGACGCCTGCACGCAACAGGAAGGCACGACGATCGACGAGTTCTGGGTCTATGTGGATTCGGACGACCCGTCCGGCTGGATTGCCGAGGTCAACGATGTGGCGACCGAGGGCGAATATGCTGTCGATACCTTCGAGGTCGAGATGTGGTCTGGCCAGCACGATCCGACTTACTTCTGGGTCGATTGGCACGACGCATTGACTCCGAACGACTCGATTCAGGTTGGCAACCAGGTCGCAATGTGGGCCAAGCCGCACGGTTACCCGAATGATCAGGATACCTATGACCAGGTGTGGGTGCGCGTCGACTCCGTGCCGAGTCCATGCAATGCGCATTTCGTCATCTGGTATGATGACAACTTCCATTGCGCCGATACGCTCCATGTGGTTGTCGTAGCGGAAGATCGCTGGGGCAATGAGACCGACTTCGATCTGGACGATCCGTGGTATGCCTACCAGGCCTTCAACGCGGGCCGGTACGATGTGGCCATCGTTCGCGACAGCGAGCCGCCGGTCACGCAGCTCTGGGGTGTCGGCGAGGAAGATGATCCGTGCACGGATTGGATCATCAATCAGCAGACGCATTCCATCAGCATCATTGGTGGTGACGATGTGGATGTGTATCTGCATGCGTTCAGCCAGGTCGGCGACGGATCGCTCGAGCGTGTGGTCTTCGAGTGGAGCTTCGACGGCGTGAACTGGGAGGAGATCGGAACGGACTTTGTTGGTGAGAATCCGCCGGATTGCGAGTGCATGGATCCTCCGCTGCCATGGTGGTGTGACACCGACCATCCAATTCTCTGGTCAATGCTCTGGGATATCTCCGGCATGGACGGCGATGTCTATGTGCGGACCTGGGGTGAGGACCTCTGCGCCAACATCGAGACGGAGCCGGTCATCTACACGGTGCACATTGACGCAACGCCGCCGATGGCTCGTGTCTTCGTCTGGCTCTCCGATTATGATGTGGATACCGTTTACTGCGAGAACTGGGATCCCGAGGATCAGATTCCGGACAGTGCCGAGAGGTTCAGCATCTTCACGATCGGTGCTTGCCCTGATCCGATGACGCCTTGGGATATCTATGGCGCCACTTGGTGGATGAAGCGGGCGACAGACTATCCGCTCGGCGATTCCTCCTGGTGCTTCATCGGTGACGACTCCACGGCACCGTTCTCCGTGGATACCGTGAACTTCTGGGATGGCTCCATTGGCGCCTGTCCGTATCCGCAGCCTGGAGTCTGGTATGATGTCGCTGTCCTTGCGAACGATCGCTTGGGCAATGTCATGTCTTGGGAGCGGTTCCTCGACTACGGCGCTGGCATCACCTTCGAGGAGAAGTGGGCAGACCTGATTGCCCGCGGTTTCGTCAAGCGCTTCCGGGTTGTTGACCACATACCGCCGGTGGCGTACGATCTGACGCTCTGGCCCGACCAGACGCCTGATTCTTCGGTCATCTTCCTGACCGGCGATGTGAACATGTCGGCGATCGTGGCTGATCCGGATGTTCTTGCGGTCACCTTTGGAACACGTGAATTTGGCCAGACCGGTCCGTTTACGGAAATTGAGCGCGTGGTGGGCGATAGCCTGCTGCCGCCGTTCCAGCCGGTCGAAGGCTACTGGAATACAGAACTCTTGAATGGCACCTATGTCGTCGGTGCCTTCGCCGAGGACGATGTGGGCAACATGGACGGTGATCCGGCTGCCGGCGTGCCGCCGCAGCATCCGCGCACGGTCTGCATCGACAATGAGCGGCCGAATGCAGTCATCGACTATGTTATTCAGGAAGGTGTCCAGGTGCAGACGCTTGAGCGCGGCACCGAGGCAATCTTCTATGTCACGGCGAACGACAACTTCGGTCTGAGGCAGGTTGCACTCTATGTCCGCGAAGCCGGTGGTGATCCAACGAACTGGACGCTTATCGGCACCGAGACCGCTTGGCCGTATACCTTCCACTGGACGGTACCGACCACGGCGGTCGTGGGATGGACCTACGAATTCGCGGCGGTAGCCACAGACCTTGTCTACTTGACCGACATGACCGACGGCCAGGGCCACTACATTGTTGACTGGTCGGCGGAAATCACAGACACCGATGCTCGCATCGTGCTCTTCACCATCGGCGGTCAGGATGCGACGACCATTCCGCATGTGAATGGCACGGATGTCATCCTTGTGGCGCACTTCGAGCCCAACCTCGATTATGTCCGCTTCGTCTGGATTCGTGGCGAAGACACGACGACCATCTGCACTGTGCCGGTCACGATCGGTGACACAGTGGCAACCAACGCGCTTTGCCCGTGGGATGTGACGCTTCTGGCAGAGGGTGCGGCGGAGGTTGGTGCCATTGGATCGGCTGATCTTGGCGGTGAGCTTGTGACCATCGGTTACGACTACCGCGATATCGTGATTGATCACAGCTTGGTCCTGAGTGTTGGCGATCACAATCCTCCGTCTCATGGTTTGATGGGTGGTGCTTGTGGTGAGGTCTCTGGAATAAATGCCTCGGTCGGACTCGTGCTGGATTACTCCGGCTCGATGGATGACTACCTTGAGGATGTCGAAGCGGCAGCTCACTTGTTCGTCGACAACATGCAGCAGGGTGATCGGGGTGCGGTCATCAAGTTCGACGACGAAGTGCACGTCATGCAGGACTTCACAGGTGACTTTGGCCTGCTGGATGACGCCATTGATGAGCCGTGTTGCGGAAGCGGCACCAATCTGTACGACGCAATCTACAGAATGGCGCAGCTGATCCAGACAGAAACGAACCGCAGAGTGATCCTGGCACTGACCGATGGCGAGAGTTCGGGCGACTCCGTCAGTGTCGATGACGCGATCGCATTGGCCAATACTGCCAATGCGGTGGTATATACGATTGGACTGGGTGAAGGAATCAACGAGGAAGTCTTGCAGCAGATCGCCGATGAAACCGGCGGACAGTACTATAATGCCCCGACATCGGAAGATCTTGCCGCGATCTACGAAGAGATCGCCGGGCAGGTCTTGGTTGGAGATCTGTTGATTCCGGATGATCTGTGGGTTCAGTTCCTGACGCCGCCATCCGATGACAGGATTGACACCGTCTGGTTCGAGTGGAAGCGGACGGCAGATCCTGACCTTGACGCGCTCTACACCCCGATCGGTCGCGCCATTTGGGATGAAGGGACCGGCAAGTGGGCGTATCAGTGGGAGGCCTTCAACGAAGACTGTAACCTCATCAGCCTCCGCGCGGTTACATGGGATCTGTCTGTGCCCACCCCGAACCGCACCTATGTCATCTTCGCGGATTCCGTTCGCATGGATAACTGCGATCCGGTCGTGAATATCACCAATATCAATGGTGATGTGACACCGAACAACATGGAGATCCCGAAGGGTGAAGTCGTCGACATCGCCGTCACCGCGTACGATGTCTTTGGTGAAGGCGGCAATTCGTGGCTCGAAGGCGACTCCGGAATCGTGTCTGTCTGTGTCTACTACCGTGCTGAAGGCGACGCGAACTGGCTGTATCTCGGCTGTCCGCCTCCAGGGTCGGTACCACCGACGTGGATGGTCACTTGGAATACCGGTGGTCTTGACTTTGGAACTTATGAACTCCAGGCAATCGCGACGGATTACGCCGGTAACTGCGCCACGACGACGATAACCATCAATATCATTGACGCGCTGTATCAGCGCGCGTACATCGTCGGCTACGACCGCGACGACGACTATGCTTGTCCGGATGCAATCTGGGCGGTGACCGACGATTGTGACGAGAATACAACGGCCTATGTCCGCTTCCAGTACTCGACCGATGAAGGCGAGACCTGGGTCGCTTTGGGCGAAGATCAGACGGGTGAGTTGTTCTGTCTGGCTTGCTACCAGATCCATATCTGGGGCATCCAGCTTGAGTTCGACAACATCCCAGCGGGCGCTATCTTCCGCGCTATCGCAACCGATGAGTCGGCCAACGACGATCCCGAACCGCCGGTCTTCGCATTCGACGATGTCAGCGAGTCCGCGGAGCCGGTCGTCTGGGCCTATGATTGGGTCCAGGTGCCGGTGATGGCAGGCGAGGTGCCGTGGGTCTTCAGCGTGCTCGAAGACCACAGCGAGGTTTGCTTCACTGACCACGAGCTCGTCTGTGTCAACCCGGTTGAGGGAGACCCGACTCACTACGCAGGACAGCTTGATCC
>CAZJAD010000013.1:0-10144 GCA_964543855.1 uncultured Alphaproteobacteria bacterium | reverse complement strand
GGTGACATCGATGAATTCGACCTCGTTCCTTCACAGGTCACGCTCCGCTTCTACGGAATGCCGGAGGGCGTAACGCCGGATCAAATCGTTCCCGCATGGTGGGATGAAGTTGGCGGCGTGTGGACGGAATGCGGTATCGAGTACTCTGAGGTGATTCAGGACGGAGAAGATTGGTTCGTGAACTTCCAGGTTCGCATTGACAGTACGATTCAGGAAGGCAACTGCTGGTTCACCACCTTTGCCGTCATGATCCGCGAGGTTGGCTTCACGATTGACGGACCATACTTCACGGATGCGTATTATCCGAGCAACTGGTATTATCCCGATTCCTGCTACTTCACACCGGAACGCGGCCCGACGGCCGGCGATAACCCGGCATACTGGGTGGTGCTGCGTGACGGCGATGGCTTCCCACCGTTAGAATGGATTGATGTCTGGCTCGACGACATCCGCATCTTCCATGACGGTGAAGTGGTTGACTTTGGTTGGCAAGGTGATGTGTTCCTTTATGACTATGACACCGACGCTTCAGGCATCTTCAAGATTTACTTCAACCTTGACGAGATTGCTTGCGAACACAGTCCTTGGCACTGCGCGATGCAGGAAGGCCCGCATACCATCCAGTTCCGTGTATATGATGGTGTCGGCCACGAGGTCCAGACTCCGGTGACGCCGTTCTATGTGGACGTGAGCGGACCGGATGTCTTCACCTGGGGTCGCTACATCTGCCATAATACCGAAATGATCGCCACCATCACCGATCCTGAGGCTTGCATCCTGTTTGATTCGGTGTGGGTCGATGTATGGAATGCGCAGAACCCTGATAGCGGTATCTTCCGTTACTACTCCGATGTGATGACCTTCACGGAAGTGGAGAACGGGTGGCAGGCGCGTTTCGTCTTGGCAATCGACGATCTGGATCAGCTCATGCTGCTTTGCAATGATGTCAATGAACTGGCGGTTACCTGGCACGCTGAGAATACGCTCTCGCTCGAGAACCAGGAGAACACCTTCCTGTACATTGTGGACCTCGAGCCGCCAATCGTCGTGCCTGTCTCGCCAGTCGGCGCTCCATATGACAACGACGGCGACGGCATCGCCAACGAGGATCCGCGTGATTGCATCAACAATGACAACGACCTCTGGTGGGATCCTTACTACGAAGAGTGGGTCGATCGCATTGACGAAGACTGGATCGACTTCGTGCCTGATACGCTCCTTTATGGTGAGCGTCCGACGATCCAGGGTACGGTCAACGATGAACCGATCTGTGGATCCGGTGCATCAGGCGTAAACCTCGACTTCTTCCATCTGTTCATTGACGGTGAAGAGTTCACGGCGGACGATGCTTACGAGGACAATCCGTGGAACTTCACGATTATCCAAGACGGCAACGATGACGCCTTCTTCCTCTTCGGTGGAACGGATGACCCGGCTCTGGATGCGTTCTACGCACCCGGTGAGCACCGTGTGTCCGTCGTCGCTGGAGACTCTGTCTGCGGCAACACCGCTCCGTATCCGTTCAGTTGGACCTACTTCATCCGTGTCTCCGGTCCGGCCATCGCCTTTGGCGAACCCGAGGAGTGCGGTGACTGGTTCGATCCTGAAGGCATCAATGAGTTCGACTTCACGGTGACGGCGACCGGTGGTGTCCCGCTGGCGATTAACGGTATCGACTACAGCGTCTACATCCTGCCTTCGGATGAACTGATCAGTGGGCCGACGGTCATTGACCCGGCTGGTCAGGACACGGTGCATGTGCAATTCGCTCTGGCTTATCCATTCCAGCCGGGTGATGAGGCAATCCGTGTCCATGTCACGGCCCGCAACTACCTCTATGATACGACCGCGACCGGCTATAACGAGAGCGACCATACCTACGCGATGGATGCTCTCGGCCCCGTGATCACGGTCGTGTCGCCGGCCGACAGCCAGCACTTTGACATCAACAGCTCTGTGGTGGCTGAGGCAACCTTCGGTGATCAGGGCCAGTCAGGCGTGGCGGTGGAGTCGATTGACTTCTCGGTCCACGGTCCGGATGGCGCGCAAGTGGCTGGTATCGAGGATCTGACTGAAATCGATGATGTCCACATTAAGTGGGTGTCAGGCGAGCTTGTCGATCCCGGCTATTACACCATCAATCTGACCGTGGGCGATTGCCTCGAGAACCTCAGCACCGAGAGCTGGACATTCTTCATCGAACCGACCGGACCGTCCATCAGCTTTGCCCCTGCTGGCGATGACTGTGGTGATTGGTTCGATCCGGAAGGTGACAATACGTTTACATTCACGGTCAGGTCGACATCGGCACCGCTCGCTGTCAACGGCATCAGCTATCGTGTCCTCGTGTTGCCGGATTCGGATCTGATTGCGGGTCCGGAGGTCATCGACCCGACGGATGATCCGATGGTGGTGACGACCCACCTGGCTTACCCGTTCCAAGATGACGATCTGGGTATCTGGATTGAAGTGACAGCCCGTGCTGTGGGCGCTAACGAGAGCTACGGCATCACCACGAGCAATCATACCTACGCGATAGACAACATTGCTCCCATCATCACGCCGGTCTCGCCCGGCAGCGCGGAAATCTTCAATCGCGACCAGGCCATCGTCGTCGAAGCCAGCTTCAGCGATGAGGGTGGTGTCATCCTTACGGTGAATCCGGACGCTGATGATCCCGGCGTCGATGTTACGATCCCAGGCCGGATTCTCCGGGCGGCCCGAGCCTCAGGCGGCCTTACCGAAGGAACGCTTGACGAGGGTGCTGGCCAGGCCGATGCGACCGGATTCAGCGTTGGTCGTCCTGGCGGTCGCCAAATATCTGGAGTCATTCCGGGCGATGGCGACGCGCATCTTGACGATGTCGGTTCGGGTGTTGACAGTGTCAGACTCAGAATTGTCAAGCCTGACGGCGCATCCATCATTCCGAGACCGGGTGACGAAGAGTATGAAGTGTACAGTGACCATGTCAAGTACACGATGGTACCGAACCATATCCCTGGGAACTACACGATCAATGTCACGGTTTGGGACTGCATAGGCAACTACGGAACCGTGAGCTGGCCGTTCTTCGTGACGCCAGAGGCTCCTGCGGTTGACTTCCTGGCCTCGACTGGCGAGTGTCAGTATGATGGCTTCTGGAACCCGGATTGGCCGCTGACCGTCCAGGCGACGATCGGCGAGGTCCAGGGTATCAACATCACCCGAGACGGAATCTGCCTGAACATCTATCGCCTGTACAATACGGAACAGGGCGTAGTGGAAGAGTTGCTGATCTCCGGCGCTGCCTACTCGCTCTCAGAACCGCCGAGCGATGCCAACACCGCTCAGGTATTCACTCTGACGGCTACCCCGAGCCTGGATGCAGGCCCGGCGGACATCGCCGTGCGCTTCGAGCTGGTGGTGGCAGATGTCTACGGAACGACCACGAGCCTGAACAAGACTTGTCAGATCGACCGCGTCGCACCGTGGATCGTGTTCCTGTCACCGGATCCGGTGGTTCCGGAGGATGAGCCGGTGGTCATCGAGGCGGCTTTTGGTGACGGCGAGCCTCCTGTGGCTGCCACCGTTCCTGGTGGCGGTAACGGCAAGGGCGTTAGCGCCAGCCGCACGCTGACGGGTGCTCCGCAGCAGAGTGATGCCATTGCGCCCAGGATTTCCCGGGCGACCCGCGGAGATCAGCGCACGGATGGCGGCAAGTTTGGTGCATGGACTCCGGTACTTACCGGTGCCCTCGACGACCTCGATGGTAACTCAGGCGTCGGTTCAGTCGAACTCTGGCTGTACTATCCGGATGGCAGCCTCGTTGATCTGACCTGTTATGCGACCGTTGAGCCACAGGGTATCTCGTGGACTGGGGAACTTCCGCGCGGTGACTACACGGTCATGCTGAAGGTGTTTGACAATGTGTGCAACGAGGGTGAGCAGCTGTGGAGCTTCCGGGTGGCCAACGGTGTCTGCCCGTTGATCAGCTTCGACCAGCCTTACTTCGTGTCCTCGATACCGCATACCTTTGTCATGCATGTTGTGGATTCGACCGGCATTGACATGAACAGTCTCACGCTGCGGGTCGAGAAGCATCAGCGCGTCACAACCGATTCCCTGCAGTACGAGCATTATGTCGTGCTGACGGATAACGCACCGCTCGATGTTGTGTGGACTGGCAACACGGCCGCCGAAGTCACTTATGACGCCAACTTCTACATTGAGAACACGGAGGCGATCAAGGACATCGGCGTCCGGCTAACGCTGTGCGCCAGCGACGCGGACGAGAACCTGTGCTGCGCCTCCAAGAACTACATCGTGGATGTTGGCCGTCCGGTGATTGACGGTGTCACACCGTCGCCAGATGATCCGCTGCCGATTGATTCGAGACCCACCTTTGTTGTGGACTTCCATGATGATGGCATGGGAATCGCATCGGCAACGATCACGCTGGCCACGCTTACCGGTGATGCGATTGCCGGTGACGACTCCCTCTATATCGCGCCAGAGACGGGTATGTCCGGATCGGTCCTCTTCACGCCTACTGAAGGCCTGGAGGTTGGTCAGTACATGCTGCGTGCCGTTGTGACGGATCTCGGTGGCAATGTGGCGATGGCCGAGTGGATCTATCGTGTCGGCGAGCCGGTGCCAGTGATTTCCGGCAAGTCCTACACCTGGCCGAATCCGTTCAAGCCGGGTGAGACGGCCCACTTCGAGCTTGCTGTTGCCGGTGAGGGCATGGCCTTCGTGAAGATCAAGGTCTACGACTTCGCAGGCCAGTTCGTGGCAACCGTCTTCGAGGGCAATTATCAGCCCGGCCAGATGATTGTCTGGAACGGCCAGAACGACAAAGGTCAGGAGGTTGCCAACGGTGTGTACCTGGCACATGTCGTCATCGAGGCTGGTGGCAAGGTCTCCGACGAAATCTTGAAGGTCGCCTTCAAGAAGGAGAAGTAAGAGAGAACAGACTGCGGTGGGGTTGCTCTAAAGGCGGCCCCACTGCCCAAAGGATTTTAGAATAATATCCCCGTTCGACAGGAGGAGGGATAACATGTCCCGATACAGGATGATCGTGCTAAGTGCGGCCCTTGTGGCTCTTGCGCTGGCCACGACCGGATTCGCACAGAACTTCGCGGACCCGTGGTTGCGCATGGGAGTTGGCGCCAAAGCGATGGCGATGGGCGGTGCCCAGACGGCCGTCGCGGAGGATGCCACGGCTGCCTACTGGAATCCGGCCGCCCTCGTTGGTCTCCGGAAATTCGAGGCCTCGCTCATGTACACCGCGGGCATGAAGGCCGAGCGGAACTACAACTATGTTAGCGCCGCCATGTGCTTGGACCGCATTGGCTCGTTCAGCCTCTCCTGGTTGAACGCCGGAATCACGGGTATTCCGTTGCGCGCAGGCAATACGGCGAAGCCCGATGACCACTTCGATGTGGCGTCCAACGCGTTTCAGCTTTCCTATGCTCGCAAGCTCGGTGAGATCGCCTTCGGACTGTCCGCCAAGTACTTGCAGGAAGACCTGGCGGACAACGACGGCTATGGTATCGATGCCGGCCTTCACATTCCCCTCTACGATGAGTTCTTCGTCGGGGCCATGTTCCGTGACCTCGATGGCAAGCACGGCAAGGACCGGCTTCCCTATGAATGGCGCGTGGGCGTGGGCGTTCTTCCATGGAAGAGTGTAACCCTGACCAGCGATTTCATTAAGGTGAAGGACACCGAGGCGACGGCCAGCGTCGGTGGTGCGTTCACCTTCGATGTCAGCCCGCATACGAGCTTCTACTTGGCAGCCGGGATGAATGACATGCTACGCGAAAGTCGCGGATTCACCGCCGGGCTTGGCTTCAACTTCGCCAACTGGGCTATTCAGTACGCCTATGTGACTGAGCCGCAGGAGTTCCTTGATCAGAATCATCGACTCTCGGTCAACTTCTTCTTCCAGGATCGGTGTTGGCCGCTTCGGAGCATATTCGGATCAATCAAGCGTGAGATGGAGCCTGCGCCGCCGCACAAACCTTGCCCTCCGCCAGGGCCGAAGGAATTCATTCACCGCTACATCTTTGAAGGCAATCCTACGATGAAGCTGTCGCTTGAGATCCTGCGACCGAGTCAGAAGGATAGCATTCAGCGCGTGTGGCAGGAGCCGGGCGGCGTCGTTTCCTTCCCCGGAGTCAACTTCGCGACAGGTTCGGCGGAAATTACCGATGAATTCGCCCGTGTTCTTGACGGTGTCGCCCAGCTCATCAATGAACACCCTGAGATCCAGCTCCTCGAGATTCAGGGCCACACCGACAACACCGGCACAGATGCCATCAATGTTCCGCTATCGCGAGAGCGGGCTGAAGCAGTGAGAAACTACTTGGTGTCTCGTGGCGTTGCCCCGGCCCGGCTTGAAGCCAAGGGCTACGCCAGCACGCAGCCGGTGGCTTCCAATGCGACGGTGCAGGGACGGTATCAGAATCGCCGCGTCGACCTCTTGCGCAAACGATAGTTTTCATCATCACCTCCATGGAAAAGAGCACCGGCGCGCCGTGTGCTCTTTTCTGTTTTGTGGAGTCAGTGGGGATCGTAGACACTGAGCTTTTTTCACCAATAACAGGAGGTTGCAAGATGACCAAGTGGACCTCGCGGATTCTGCTCCTGGGCGCTATTGCCCTTGGCATGGCTACAGCAGCCATTGCCGAGTCCGGCAGTGTGAAGTACATGTTCAGCGTATTGACGGGAAGTGCCCGTAGCGCCCATTTTGGATCGGCTGTTGCCGGGGGGATTGACTGGGTTGGCGCGGGCAGGAAATTCATCGCTGTCAGTGCCACGGGCGCGATCAGTGGGCCGGTGCAGAGAGGGACTGTCTATTTCTATGATGAGCTCGCCGGTGGAGAGCCGCGACTCACTCTGACAGGACCGGAAGACGGGGATCTGTTCGGTCGTCGGTTGTCGGGGAGATCTGACATGAACGGCGATGGAATCCCCGACCTTGCCGTCGCAGCGCCCTACGGTCGTACGGGCAGCCAGAAGCCCGGGAAAGTGTATCTGTATCTTGGTGGTGACAACTTCACGGGGCTGAAGCCCGCCGTCTTCTCGGCGAAGGAGACCGGAGACGGGTTCGGGATGTCGGTTTGCCTGGAAGGAGATTTGAACGGCGACGGATTGGCGGATTTGGTCGTGGGAGCCCCGTATTCCAATCGAGCTGGACCGTTGGCAGGCAGGGCGTATCTCTGGTGGGGTGCCAGCAACCTGAAGGGTGGAACGGAGCCCGATGTCGTCCTGCGCCACGGCACCACCAACGACATGTTCGGCACTGCCTTAGCAGTCGGGGATTTGAACGGTGATGGTCAAGCGGACCTGGCCATTGGTTCTCCTCAGCACAATGTTGGGGACAAGATTCCGGGATCGGTATTCGTTTACTACGGTGGTCGCGACGCAAAGTGGGATCGGCCTTCGAAGGTTCTCGGCGGCGAAACAACAACTTTTCACGACCATTTTGGTGCGTCAGTCGCCATCGTGGGAGATGTGAACGGCGATGGTGTCAGTGATCTGCTGGTTGGCGCGCCGAATGTGAGCGTCGGCGGGAGCGCCAGAGGCAAAGCCTATCTGTTTTGGGGTGGTCAAGACTTCGACGCAAATCCGGATCAGCAGTTCAATGGTGAAGCAGACTTCGGCCGTTTTGGCTCGATGGTTTTTGCGATGGGCGATTTGAACGGAGACGGCAAGGGAGACTTTGCCATTCAGGCGGAAGAAGCGGCAGGAGCTCAGGGAGTTCTTCACTTCTACTATGGTGGTTGGGAGAGAGCTTTCTATGAACTGTCCGGCGAGGGCACAGGGGATCGATTAGGAGGTGTTGCGACATCTCTGGGAGACATGGATGGCGATGGGACACAGGATGTCGGTGTTGGTGCACGATGGAATGATGCCGGTGGTGAAGATGCCGGCAGAGCGTATATTCTCTCGTTCCCGCGTTAAGATCTGCGTCACGAAATTGTTTGGAGGGACAGAGCGAGACCTGCTCAAAGAAGCGGGTCTCGTTTTTTTCTCTATGATTGCTTTTTACGGAATATGTCAGTATATTTAAAGACTGAGAAGAAACGAAACATCGCCTCTAAGTCAATGATAACCAAGGTCTTGCAAGACAAAATCCATTCAAAGACTCTTCACGTTGGCGTGATCGGTCTCGGCTATGTCGGTCTTCCTTTGGCCGTCGAATTTGCTCGGCACGGCATCAGAGTCACCGGTATTGAGAAAGACACCGATAAGGTGGCAAAACTCAACCGCGGCGAGAACTACATCCTCGATGTAGACACCACCGAGCTTTCCGACTTGGTGGCCCACGGACTACTATCGGCGACAACCGATTACTCGGTAGTTTCTCAATTGGATGCCATTTCCATCTGCGTGCCGACGCCACTGAACAAAACCGGTGACCCGGATATCTCGTACATCATCTCAGCTCGTGATGAAGTCATCAAACATCTTAGGCCGGGCACGGTTATCGTTCTAGAGAGCACGACCTATCCCGGTACAACAGAAGAGATTGTTGCGCCAGCTTTTGAAGAAGCCGGTTTCAAAGTGGGGGAAGACATCTATATTGCTTTTTCACCCGAGCGGATAGATCCTGGTAATCGGACTTATGAAACGCATAACACTCCCAAGGTCATTGGAGGCGTGACGCCGAAGTGCCTTGAAATGGCATCCGCGGTTTACGGTCTCATCATTGAAAAGGTGGTGCCGGTTTCCTCCACGAGTGCTGCAGAACTTGCCAAGCTTCTGGAAAACACCTTTCGCTCGATCAACATTGGCCTCGTCAATGAGTTGGCGATTATGTGCCATCTCCTCGGCGTGGATGTGTGGGAGGTCATCAAGGCGGCGGCCACGAAGCCTTTCGGATTCATGCCTTTCTATCCCGGGCCCGGACTTGGAGGCCATTGCATACCGATCGACCCGATTTATCTTTCGTGGAAGCTCAAGACGATGAACTACCGGGCCCGCTTCATTGAGCTCGCCAGTGAAATCAACACTCACATGCCGGAGTATGTCGTCACACGCATCGGTCTTGCACTTAACGACCATGAGCGCTCCATTAAGGGATCGAAGATTCTGGTTCTGGGAGTTGCTTACAAGCGGAACATAGACGATTCCCGCGAATCACCTGCTCTGGATATCATCGAGCTTCTGACGGAACGTGGCGCCGATGTACAGTATCATGATCCGTTCATTCCGAGGATTGCGATTCGCCAGAAGGAGCTCGAGTCCGTCGAATTGAGCGATGACTTGCTCGCAGCGCAACATGCCGTTGTCATTGCCACGGATCATACGGAACTCAACTACGAATGGATTGTGAATCAGGCCAGTCTGGTCGTTGATACTCGTAATGCCACAGAGAAACTTGGCCGGCGCAAGAATGTTGTCAAGCTCTGAGCCCATGGTGACTTCAGATTGCCGGGATAGAGCGGAACCCCTTATTCTCATTTGCATATGAACCGACTTCGCGATGCTATCGAGCTTGTTCGTCCGCAACAGTGGACGAAAAACTTGGTGGTTTTTGCAGCCGTTCTTTTCTCGCCGGCTCGTGTTGCGATCGAGAGCCCTTTTGTCCTCGTCAAAGTCCTTCAGGCATTCTTTGCTTTCTGCTGCCTCTCGGGAGCCATCTACGCTTTCAACGATTGGCAGGACCTTGAGAGCGACAAACATCATCCCGTCAAATGCAAGAGGCCCATGGCTTCCGGGCGCATCTCGCCCGGTGTGGGACTCGTTATCTCTCTGGGCCTGGGCGTGGGCGGTATCCTGTGGGCCTACGCGCTGGATCCTTGGTTCGGCTGGATTGGAGTCGTTTATGTTGTCATCAATCTGGCCTACTCCCTGGGCCTCAAACATGCTGTGATTCTGGATGTGCTCGTCCTTTCACTCGGATTCGTCCTCAGAGCTGTGGGCGGTATCGCTGTAATCTGGCGCTACATTCCGGATTTCTATCTGTCGTACTGGCTTCTCTTGTGTGCCTTCTTGCTCTCGCTTTTTCTGGCGCTCGCGAAGCGCCGACATGAAATCACTCTCTTGGGAAACCAGGCGGCCTCGCACAGATCATCGCTCACACACTATTCTGCAGCCTTTATCGACCAAATGCTGGCTGTACTGGCCGCCACAACCCTTCT
Organism: uncultured Alphaproteobacteria bacterium; assembly: GCA_964543855.1. GTDB lineage: Bacteria > Electryoneota > RPQS01 > RPQS01 > DYHQ01 > CAZJAD01. The sequence continues at coordinate 14 of CAZJAD010000013.1, read as the reverse complement.
GGCGTACAGTCTGT
>CAZJAD010000012.1:22663-38836 GCA_964543855.1 uncultured Alphaproteobacteria bacterium | reverse complement strand
GTCAGACAGAAAGCAAGATCCTGGTAGTAGGTGTCTGCGGTCCATGGGCCGCCCATGTCGCTGTACACCGAGTTGCCGCCGCCCTGCTCTCCAGAACTCATCCACAGGAGCCAGCAGTCGAGCGGAGTTCCGACACTGGTACCCTGGATCGACACCCAGCCGTCCGCCAGGTAGCAGCAATCGTCGCCGAAGTAGGCACTCCACTCGAACATCTCGAAACCGGCGTAGAGCAGTCCGGTCGCCGTCCGGGTGGCGTCGACCGTGTAGGTACACACCACGGCTCCAGGCACTGCACCGGCCTCGTAGAACTTGATCTCAAAGGTCATCGGGTCTTCTTCGCACTCCTCCCACGGGTAGTACAGACTAAGACCCCACCAGTGAACATCACAAATCGGTGCCGTAAGATCAAAGAAGTCATCGGCGCGGCAGTAGCCCTGGCCGAGATCACTGGTACCTGCGACCCACACCGCTTCAGGCAGGTCGGGTTCCTGTGCCCAGAGCGAACCTTCGGGGCACTCAGGCCCGGGAGGCGGTGGAACGCCTTCCGACACGACGATTCGATAATCACCGGCATCGGTGCCGTAGCCATCAACCACGATGTAATAGGTGTGACCGGTGAAGATCTCGAGCCCCAGAATCTGGGACACATAACCCGGGCACGCATCGTCGTTGCAGGCAATGATGGAACCGAGATCGCCGCAGTTGTCCTCATAAACATACAGCTTCGTATCATAGGTGGTCTCGTCCCAACACAGGTTGATGTCCACAATCCTGTCGGCGTCGGGCGAATACTCATAGACCACATCGGGCGCAGTCGACCCAGTGTACGGGCAATCGAAGATCACGCCGGGGTCATAGTCGTTCACATAGCCGGCCGTCGTACCCAGGACATCGTACGGCAGAGGATCAGAAATCAACGTGGGGACACTGCAGTCCTCGCCACCCTGATCAAGGTAGCCTTCCCGGTGCTTCCTTGGGCCATAAAACGCGTCCCAAAGAGCCTCGTCATACAGGCCCTGCTCCTTAAGCCGTGAAATTGCCTCGGCGCGCGGATCAGCCGGCGGCGCTACCAGCGCTGCCGCCTCGGCCGGCGCCTGAACTTTAGGGGCCTCAATCTTGTTGACCTTTGTCACTGCAGGACCCCTGGCCGCGGTCAAGCTCAGGTCTACTGCGTCACCAGGGACACGGACCTCTGCCTTATCCACGGCTTTCGTCGCCGGAGCCTTTGAGTCCAACGACGGATAGGTTACGACGCTGGCCTTCTTGTCGCCAGCCCCTGCAAACACCAGCGCGTAACAACACAACAGCGTCATGGCTATAATCAAGCCACTGAACAACAGTCCCTTCTTCATACTTCACATTCCTCCATGAAATTAAACAGACCTTTGTCTTTGACCTTATTTCTGGGCAAACCTCTCCTTTCTCACATTTTTGTGACATGTTAAATATAGTATCCTTACTAATAAGATGCAAGTGAAAAAATACTTCCAGTAAACTTGAAAGCGGGTCCGTGATCCTGTGAATGGCCATTCTAATCCTTCGATTTACATGTCGTTACTGGTCACCATGAGCAGCGCTCGAATCCAGCAGCCTCTTCATTGAGAGGCATGACAATTATAGCGACCCACGACAACCTTAGAGGAACCAGTTTTATAATTGGATATTATGGGTCTGCTTTGTGTACTTATGAAAACCAATGAACCCACACATTAACTCCGCTAAGAACAGAGTGTTTGGTCATATGTTCCACCCTCGCTCTACCTATCTCAGTCAACAGGCCCAACGCCCGCGGAGGAGTTGCCCGAATCCGAGGATCGACTGCAATTCTGGAGGGTCAGAGAAGCTGAGTGCAGCTGTGGTGAGATGCGTCATCACGCCGGAACACTCACGGGAATATTCAAAGGAGAGGAAATGCCAGCGGTCAAGCCAAGTTTGATAATCTCGGCAGAATCGCTTATATTTTTCTGCGTGACATCTTATCGATCGTGGGAGGTTAGTATGCGTTCTGCTGCTGTGTCTGTCTCTGCATTGGCCTGCATCATAGGCTTCAGTCTCCCGGCCCCGGCGGCGGTTCAACCGTGCCGAGGGCCGGTGCCCATGCTGTCGCGATGGCCGATGGGCGCGGCTCCGGCACACGGGCAAGTCCATCTGGACGACTACGACAATTTCCGTATCAATACCGACGATTCCGGGGAGCTTCAGAATGAGGAAATGGTCTGTGTCAACCCACTGAATTCGAACGAAGTGGTGGCCCTCTGGCGAGATTTCCGGTTCGGCTACCGACGGGTCGGGGTCGGTCATTCGACCGATGGCGGCTTCACCTGGCGGGACGATGTCTTTCCGCAGATGTACTTCCCGTGGCAGAGCGACCCGGTTCTGGTCGTCGATGCCGAAGGCACGTTCACAGCCGTGATGATCTCGTATGACGCTTTCGCCGGTCCGGGGGAAGACGGCTTGTTGACAGTGCGGTCCACCAACGGAGGGCGAACCTGGGGCGACAGCCTCTTTGCCATTGTCTCTGACCCGGCAGCCTTCGAGGACAAGGAGATGCTCGCCGTGGACCGCTCGAATTCTATTTATCGCGAGTCCCTCTACTGCGTGTGGACACGGTTCTTCGGCTATCCGAACACAGATTCCACTCACATCGCCTGTGTCCGCAAGCGGCCCTTGTCCTCCGGCTATTCTTCGCCCGTCTATGTCTCGCAGACAACCTCCGACCAGTGGGCCAATGTCATCGTGGGCACAAATGGAGAGGTCTATGTATCCTGGGTGAACTACCCAAACCAGGCTCTCATGTTCTCCCGCTCTACGGACGGGGGTCAGACTTTCTCGCCCGAACAAGTCATTGTTCAAACAAACTTTGTGCAAGCGTACATCAACGGTGAGATCCTGATTTTCTCCTACGGCGCGATGGCGGTAGACGAAACCGATGGCCCTCATAGTGGCAGGCTCTATCTCGTTTATACAGATGCCACCCCGGACCTGACCGAAACAGATGTTTGGCTGATCTACTCCGATGACGGTGGAACCTCATGGTCATCGGCACAACGCATGAATGACGACGAACAACCGTATGCCGTGGATCAGTTTCACCCCTGGCTGACAGTCGACCCAGCGGGGCGGGTCTGGATCGTTCTCTACGATCGGCGCAATGATCCGAACAACTACCTTATTGATGTCTATTTCACCGCCTCTGAAGATGGTGGCGATACTTGGCTCGTGAACGAACGCATCACCGACAGGTCCTTCGATCCCCGACTCGGCTCGGACCGCGCCGGACTCTTAGGGGAATACATCGGGCTTTGCGCGTCGGACAACCGGGCTCATGTGGTCTGGACCGATACGCGGCTGGGCGATCAGGATGCCTTTGGCACAGTCCTGGACAGTGTGTTCGTCTCGGCCGCGCCGCATGCCCGCGAAGGTGTACTCCCCGCAACGCCGACACTTACGGGCTACCCCAATCCAACCAACAGCACGATTCATCTGTGCTACAATCTTCCGAAGGCCGGTCCGGCGGTTCTCAGTCTTTACAACACCACGGGTCAGGAAGTCTGGCGGCGGCCGCTGGGCTTCGTCAGCGCCGGTCTTCATCATACCCAACACAATCTTTCCAACCTCGCGACGGGTCTCTACATCGCCCAGATCGAAGCAGGCAGGGCCGTCGCGCGTACCAAGTTGATTTTGATCAAATAGAAGCAAGTGTCTCACGGTTATTCTCTCGAATGACAAGCACAGGATTGCACAATGAGAAAGCTCCTCTCCGGTGATGAAGCGGTTGCCTACGGTGCGTGGCGAGCCGGTGTGAAGTTCGCTTCCGCCTATCCCGGAACCCCATCCACAGAGATTCTGGAGGCCTTCGCCCGCTTACCCAACATCTACGCCGAATGGGCACCGAACGAGAAGGTCGCGGTGGAAGTCGGCATCGGCAGTTCGCTGGCGGGCGTGCGGACGCTCGTTGCGATGAAACATGTGGGCGTCAATGTCGCCGCCGATCCGCTGATGACCTTCACTTACACCGGTGTCAATGGCGGATTCGTCCTCGTTTCAGCGGACGACCCGGAAATGCACAGTTCTCAGAACGAACAGGACAACCGGCTCTTCGCGCGGTTTGCCGGAATGCCGCTTCTTGAGCCTTCAGACAGCCAGGAGGCGTATGATTTCGTTGCCTATGCACTGGACCTGTCGGAAAGGCATGATCTGCCGGTGATGCTGCGCCTGACCACACGCCTGGCTCACTCCAAGACAGTCGTGGAGATCCAGGAAGAGGCTTTGGAGCCGCCAGTGCACAGTTTCCGGCGCGACATCAAGAAATATGTCATGATGCCTGTCTATGCGGTCCCGCGCCACAAGGCTCTCCTCGAGCGCCTCGCACGCGTGGAAGCAGAGGCCGAAGAAAGCCCGGTCCAGAAAATCGAAATGCAGGACGCCGGCCTCGGCGTGATCACCTCCGGCATCGCCTACCAGTACGCTCGGGAGCTCCTGCCCACCGCATCTTTTCTCAAATTGGGTCTGACCTATCCTCCGCCGCTCAGAATGATTCGGCGCTTTGCCAAGCAGGTGAAGCGCGTGCTGGTCATCGAAGAGCTCGAGCCATATCTCGAGGAACAGGTCAGTGCTCTCGGTATCGAATGTGAGGGCAAGAAGTACACTTCGCGCCTTGGAGAATTGACACCGGAGAGACTTGCAACCGCTCTGGAATCGGCGAATGTGAAACCGGCATTCCATCCGGTCGAGGGAGTGCCCCTGCCAGCTCTGAGCCGCCCACCTGTGCTCTGTCCGGGATGCGCACATCGTGCCGTTTTCACGCTCCTGAAAAAGACCGGTGCGCATGTCTTCGGAGACATCGGCTGCTACACGCTGGCAGCCCTTCCACCTCTTGAAATGGTGCATACCTGCATTTGCATGGGCGCCTCGATCGGCAACGCCGTGGGAGTGGCAAAGACCGGTCGGAGTCAGAAGCCGGTTGTGGCGGTCATCGGAGACTCGACTTTCATCCACTCCGGTATTACCGGTCTCATCGAGGCCGTCTACAACAATGCTCGTATCACGATTATCATCCTGGATAACCGAATCACCGCAATGACCGGCGGGCAGGAGCATCCCGCCACCGGCAAAACCCTTATGGGAGCCGAGACGACAAGAGTGGACCTGGAAGCACTGTGCAGAGGGGCGGGCGCCAAACATGTCTGGCGGTTGGATCCCATCCAAAACGATGAATTTGAGACAGCTCTGAGCGAATCGTTCCGCGTCGACGGCCCAGCCGTGATCATCGCCGAACACCCCTGCCAACTGTATCCGGTCCGGCAAGACCGTGTACCGATGGTCGTGGACGCCGAACTCTGCAACGGGTGTGGCGCATGTTTGCGCGTTGGATGCCCGGCGCTTGTCACGACGGCCGAACTATCGAGCGAAGGATTACCGAAGGTAGCAATCGATGCCGAGCTTTGTACTGGCTGCCAGGTCTGTGCGTGGGTGTGCAAACCGGATGCGATCAAGTTTCCGGTCGGAGAGGAGGTGGCGCATGGATGAGGTCACGAGCGTGCTTATCGTGGGAGTCGGTGGTCAGGGAGTCATTCTCGCAAGTGAGATCCTGGCGGAGGTCGCACTGAAAGTCGGAATGGATGTGAAGAAAAGCGAGGTCCACGGGATGGCACAGAGGGGAGGAGCCGTCTCCAGTCACGTGCGCTTCGGCCCAAAGGTTTACTCTCCGCTTATCGGAATAGGTGACGCAGATGTTATCTTGGCCTTCGAGGCTCTCGAAGCTGTGCGCTGGGCTCACTACGCTTGTGCCGATGGAGTCGTGCTCGCAAACGAGCTGCGTCTTATCCCCACGACAGCCTTCGCGGTCAAAGGCGCCAAGTACCCGGACAATCCCTTTGCAGACTTGGAAAGAGCTGGGTATCATGCCGTGAAAATCCCCGCAGATCAGGTCGCGCGGGAACTCGGCAATGTGCGCCTTGCAAACACCGTTCTTCTGGGAGCCCTGTCCCGGCATCTGGAGATACCAGAGGAAACCTGGATTGAGACGATTGCCGCTCGTGTTCCTCGAAAAACCGTCGATGCCAACCGTGAGGCCTTTCGGCGTGGGCGCGCGTTCCTGCTTTACAATGAGTAGCCGTTCTACACTGAATCCCTCCCTGCCCGTTTCTGCAACATTACAAATCAATCGTTGGTGAAGAACCATTTCGGAGAACGAGGAGGTCTCTGTGGCCTACAAAGCACTCGACTACTATCGGATTCAGGATTCGCTGTCCGACGAAGAACGCATGGTGCAGGACACAGTCCGCGAATTCGTGACCGAAAACCTGATGCCGATCATCGAGAGCTGCAACCGTGAGGCCCGCTTTCCGACAGAATTGATCCCGAAGCTGGCTGAGCTTGGATTCATTGGCGCACCCTATCCGGAACAGTACGGCTGTGCCAATCTCGGTCCTGTCGCCTACGGTTTAATCAATCAGGAACTGGAGCGCGGCGATTCCGGCATGCGATCCTTCGTTTCAGCCCAAACCGGCTTGGTCATGTATCCCATTTTCGAATACGGCACGGATGCTCAGAAGGATTACTGGCTGCCGCGATTGGCGACCGGCGAAAGCATCGGCTGCTTTGGTTTGACGGAGCCTGATCATGGCTCCGATCCCTCTGGCATGATCACGCGGGCGGTGGACAAGGGCTCTCACTATGTCCTATCGGGAAGCAAAGCCTGGATCACCAACGGCAGCATTGCTGATATTGCCGTTGTATGGGCCAAACTCGATGGCGAGGTCTGCGGCTTCATCGTCGACACAAAGAGTGAGACCTTCTCGGCTCCCGAGATCAAGAACAAATTCTCCCTGCGCGCCAGTGTCACTTCCGACCTGATTCTTGAGGATGTCGAAGTCCCCAAGGAAAACATACTCCCCGGCGTCAAGGGCCTCAAAGGCCCTCTTTCTTGCCTCACGCAAGCCCGCTACGGCATCGCCTGGGGCACCATAGGCGCGGCCATGGCTGTTTTCGACGAAGTGCTGGAGTATAGCCGCACGCGTATCCAGTTCGGCAAACCTATCGCCAGCTTTCAGCTCGTGCAGAACAAGTTGACTTGGATGGCGACGGAAATCACGAAGGGCCAACTTCTGGCTTATCGTCTCGGGCAGCTCAAGGCCGAAGGAAAAGCTCATCCAGCCCAGGTTTCGATGGCGAAGCGCAACAATGTGGGCGTTGCCCTCGAAATCGCCCGCATGGGCCGCGACATTTTGGGCGCTAACGGCATTTCGAGCGAGTACCAGACCTTCCGGCATATGAACAACCTCGAAGCCGTCAATACCTACGAGGGCACCTACGACATTCACACCCTCATCATCGGCAAAGACCTGACGGGAATCTCGGCGTTCGCGTAGATCAGAAGCACCGCGCGAGCTTCGTCGGATACGAAAAAAGCCCGCCAGTTGGACGGGCTTTCTGTTTGGCAGAGTAAAGCCAAACTCAAAAATGGACGACAAAGCGGAATTCAAGCGTTCGGTGGACCGGCAGGATTACACCTTCGCCAGTGTCGTTCGCCGCGACGAGCAAAGCTCCCAACATGATGTCGAGATTCTCAATAGCGACATAGGACAGACGCGGATAGAAGTAAGCCGTGCCATCCTCCAGAACGACAATCGTCACCGCGTCGCATTGGAGCCTGTTCGCCCAGAGATAATTGACACTGACCGCGCCGTAAAACCGTCGCAACCCGAGCACCGGTGTTGCTTTGGAAAGGAGCTCATTGTAGTCCAAAGCAGCCGCGACAATATCTCCGGGAAGCTCTCCTTTAACTACCCGCAGATCACGATCCAATCGCTCCCGGAAACGACGAAACAGCTCGTCCTCCAATCCCCACTCATCGCCGAAAACCTCAATACTGCCGCCGAGATTCCAGCGAAACTGGCGACTGAAACCAACCACTCCCCGACCCTTCCAGATGTCCGTCTCCTCGTCGGTGAAGTGAAACCGCAGCGCTTCTCCTGCCCTATCCCGCAGTCCTACTGCCTCGCCATAGAAAACACCCGGCCCCACATCCCATGACCATGCAAAACCTATGGAGGTTTCATCTCGGCTCTGATGTGTCGCTCCAAGATAGACATCTGCGGTGCCGATGAGCTTGTACAGTCGCGCTCCAAAACGAAGTTGCCGTGCCGATGGTTGTGCGCCGAGGCCGCTCTGGGGGGATACAACGAATGAAGCTGAGAAGATCGGCCAGGATTGCTCGAGCCGTAGAGCTTCAATTCCCTCCAGATAACGAGTAGGATCAAGTGGATCGGGAGCGGACTGTAAGCGGTCGGTCGGGGTCCAAGTCAGACCGGTTCCCCAGCGAATTCGCTGTTTGCCGACAAAGAGTGTTGTTGTCGGCGTCAGGTTCGCGTAGGCGTAGCCCTGATCCAGCACCCATGAAAAGGTGTCCGCCGGCGCCACATCGAGACGGAAGCGCGGTTCGATGTGATAGCCGACGCGCTTCGATGCCTTCCCTTCAATCCGCAGCCTGAGCTCCTGATACGCGAACAGCTCGGGCGGCCGAAACAACGCCGTCGTCGAGAGTCTGCCACCGTCCTTTCCCGAGAGATACACATCGCTCTCGAGACGCCAGGTTGTCTCTGGCGGTTCAAGACCGAGAGCAGAGACCGTGAGGACGAACGAGCAGAAGAAGAGAAAGGCAAATCGCATCATTCACTTTCCCAGCTGGGTCGGGTCAAAGAGGCTCTCCGGTAGCTCCCCTCGTTCCTTGAGGCGCAGGATCTCAACTTCCGTATACGCCCCCTCTTGAATGAAATCTTCCATCTTCATGTGCGCAGGCCGCATCCTGCCCGCGAGCTCTCGCAGTTCACTGAGGGTCAAACGCTTCAACGCCTTGCCTGAAAGCCCGTAATAGACGATCGTATCCGGGATGCAGGATGTACTGTCCAGACCGACTTCCAGCCTGGCGTACGCGACATCCGGCCGCTTGGCTGTGAGAATCGCACGGAAATAGACCTCATGGCCACGCATTTCACGCGACTGGATCTCCGCGTCGTAGTCATCAGCCATCGTGGAGTTCATGACATCCTCGTTGGAGAACGTCGTGCCCATGAAGCTCTGCTTGCGTGTCAAGCGGATGGGCCGTGACACATCGGGGACATACAACCACAAGTTCTCCCCCGAGAGTAGAATCTTCTTGCCACGCTCGCGCGCCGGTTCCGTAACAGTCATCAGTGATCGGTCTTCTCCTTGGCCAACAATCTCATAGAGGTAGTTCAAGTCATCGAGGCCTGGTTTGTGCGTGATCATGGACATTGTCATCTCATAGGTCTGCGGAAACAGGGCGTTGTCCATGCGCTCGAGCAGAGATTGCGCCACCGGGTCTTTTGCCCCGACAGCAAGGTTGGCATGAACAAGGAACAGGATAATGAGACTTGAGAAAACCGTGCGCATTATTACCTCTGAATGCGTTAGCGAACGCCGCGCGCCAAGGCCGCGGTGACCGGCACGCGTGCGGCGCGACGCGCTGGCCAGAGCACTCCGATCAGTGCCGATATCATTGCCAAACCGCCTCCGATGATCCAATCCACAAACCGGCTGGCCGCCAGAAACTTGTCACCCATGGGAATCGCAACCTGTTCCAGCGCCTCGGTCGAAATTGAAATACCTCTGGTGTTCATCCACCAGGCAAGAAGCCCACCCAAAATTGACCCGGCGACGATTCCCCCAAGTCCCAACACAAACCCTTCGAGGAGGAGCATGCGATGGACACTTTGTCGTTCCATCCCCAAGGCACGCAAGGCCCCAATTTCCGGAACGCGCTCAAAGACCGAGACGGTCATTGTATTCGTGATCCCGAACACTGCGAGCGATACCAGAATCACGAAGAGAATCGCATAGAAGATCAAATCCGCCTTTGCTCCTTCGACGACATCCTTGGCGAAATACTGCCACGAAGCGACATGCAGCTTCTGATCTGTGCTCTTGGCCAGAATATCCTTGACGCGCGAGACGACCTTGCTCGCCCCGAGGGTTCGATTGAGGCGAATGACGATCTCCGTTGCCTCGCCGGGCATGTCGAAGAACTCCCAGCCAAACTGCAACGGGACAAACACCACCATGCGATCCATCTCACTGAAGCCCGTCGAGAAAACCCCGCGAACTGGAACATCGATGAGATTGTTTGCCTCTTGCGAAGTTCGCCCATAGAGGAGCAGGGACTCCCCAAGTCTGGCGTCCAGAAGGTCGACGGCTTTCTTGCCGACGATGATCCCCGACTGGAGTGAATCCAGCCATTCACCCTCAACGACAGAATTCTGAATCACGCCAACCTGCGCTTCAGCGTCGGGTTCCACCGCCATGACAAGAACAGGGGCGCGGTATCTTCCATTCGAAAGAGTCGCGGCTGCACGGATTCGAGGCGACGCAGCTTTTACTTCAGGAAGCTCTTCAATCCGCCTCGCCAGCCTGCTTGCGTCATGGATCGCAATGTCCAGAGGCAGCCGTCGCTTTTCAGCCTCGTAGCCTTCAGCATGGACCTGAATATGACCCGTGCGCAGGTCAATCGTGCGCTCAATCATCAGCCAGTAGCTGCCCCGAAGAATGCCCAGCAGCAGAATGATCATCGCCGTATTGATCCCAAGCGCCAGCACATTGAAAAATGTGCGGCGTTTCTGCTTGAGCACGTTGCGCACGGCGAGTCGGAAGAGAACGAAGTTCATGCCAGGCTTCTCAAGATTTCTACTGGCCGCTTGCGACTGGCGTAGATCGCCGGATAGAGGCTCGCCCCAACGGCGATCACCAAGCCCAATGCCAGTACCCAGAGCGCCGTGGTTGGTTCGAATGCCATACCAATTTGGGAGTCCACGCCCTTGAACGATTCCATGGCTTCCCCGTAGTTGATGGGGTGCGCCTGGTAATAAAGGACAACGGGAATTCCCGCTATCAGACCAATCACCGTTCCTATTACACCACTGAAAAAACCCTGCAAGACAACAATTGAGACAAGTTGCGTGCGCCCCATGCCAATGGCTCGAAGTGTGCCGAACTCAGGCAATCGCTCCAGCACAGACATGAGGAATGTGTTGATCATGCCGAGAGCGGCCACAACCAGGACGATCGCGGCCAGGACAGCCATCGCCACATCCGAAAGCTTGAGCAAATAGATAAGGCTCGCTTGATCTTGCCGCCATGTCCGTGGCTCGATGTAGGCCGGCAAATGAGGCCGCAGCTTCTCGAGATAATTCTCGGTCTGCTCCCGATGCGCAAGTTCGATTGTGATCTCCGTAACGCGATTCGGCAGATTCAGAAGTCTTTGGGCGGTCCCCAGATCACAGAGAAGAAACTGGGCATCTTCCTCGGCGTTCAAGCTTCTGAAAATCCCGGCAATCTGAGGCTCGACAGCCGAGAAACCACTGTTGACATCACTGGAAAGCAGGATCAATCGTTCGCCAACGCTGACCTTCAAAAGCCGGGCCGCCTCTGTCCCGATGACAACTTGATCGGGGCCGTTGAGAAAATCGCCTTCTACCACCGCATTTGCGAGCCGCTGATACATGCGCCGACTCACACTGGGCGAAATCCCAAGGCCAAGCATCTCCAGTGAAACATCCGAAGCCGAATTAGCCAGAAGCCCGAAGCGAATGGCAGGACGCACGGCCTCAACCTCCGGAAACGAGCCAAGGAATTCCAGAAGTGAGTCGCTAATCTGCATATTCGGTGTCAGAGGCAACAGATCGAGCTTGTCGGCATAACCTTTCGCTACCAGCCGCAAATGACCGTTTTCGCGCACCGCTTCGGTATATATCTTCTGGCGAAAACCATCCATGTAGCCGGCACCGATCTCGAGAAGAAACACGGAAACCGCCACGGCCCCCACCACGGCCAGAGTGCGGCGCCACGCCTTGATGCTGTTGCGAAATGCGATTTTGAAAATCATACGAGGATATCCAGAATACGCTCGTTGCAGTAGCGCCTTGCGCGTGCCCGCGAAAAACTATCGAAGATGTCCGGGCCCATCCAACGGGGCTTTCATCCAAAGCCCGTGGTCATCACCGGGCAAGGGTTGCAGGTTGTTCATTTCATATCGGTTCGCGTCTAGACGGTACTGGTCGTAAAAACCATTCTCGAATTCGTAAACATCCCCGGTATCAGGATCATAAAGTCGTTCCCTCCCCAATATCGCATCGCCCCGCTTCTCGGCGACAATGTCATCCGACCTGTTCCGGTTTTCCCAACCTTGCATGATGATGTCGGACGCGTCGCTCAGCGTCTTCCCAGCCTTCAGGATTCCCTCGTAGGTTTGAGCTTGTTGGCTCAAGCAGTTACTTACATACGACTGGCTTATTGTGAAACTCTCGACGGACCGGACCAGCACGGCTTCAAGCCCTCGGAACTCGCGCCGCGGTGCCGTGATCCCTGTAAACGAGAATGCGTAGGCTGTACCTCCACCCGGTCCACCCATGGAGGGCATCATAGGAGCCACGGTCACCAGGAAAAGCCCCTCTGCTAATTCGCCTCGCTCCGCAAACAAGGCCCTGATAAGGGCGGTCTGCCCACCACCGATAAATGGTCGCTGTGGAGCCGCCGAAATGATTTCCAATCCCTCCAGCCGAGGGCAATCCGGCATGAAGTTCTGCGCGATTTCCGTCTGGGCAACAAGATGAAACTGGGAAAGGAAATTGCTCGGCGTCAGGGGATTCACGACGGGCATTTCAAACCAGGTAACGGGGTAGCCACCCATGGCCATGTATTGGTAATCAATCTGCTTCTGCTCCTCGCTCATATAGACCGGTCCAACTTCGCCAAAATAGAATATCTGCCTGAGAGGCTGAGCTCGATCCTGAGTCAAAAAGGCAAAAGTGGCGCAGGCACCGGCGGTCACGATGTCCCAACCTTGGGGTTTGTCGATGGAGAAGAATCCACCATCGAACCTTTCTAACTTCAACTGGGCGCTCTGCCCTTCCTGCCCGCGCGTGTGGCAGGCGATACCAAAAACGAGAATTCCAACCAGAATGCTCAGTGAAAACAGTCGCCTCATGGTTTCCCATCCTCCTTATTTAGGCCATTTGTAGAAATCACGGCTCCTCGGAACATAGACGAATTCCGGCCTTGTCCTTCCCCCGGTCACAGGCCAAAACACGCTGTCGCTGTCAAAGATTGATTCTTGTCTTACATAGTTCTCCTCAATATCCTCCCTGAGCTGTGGAAAAACATCGTGGAGGAACCATACGAAGAATGACTCATCCAGAATCATGGCTGCGAATCTTCTCTCCCGTATCGCACGCCTAATATCATCTCTCAATTTTGCCCCGACCTGTCCGCCATCGCCTCTCAAAACATCGGCGACCGCCATTCCCTGGGCATGACTGCTCTTGCCAGCCAAGGTCGGCAAATAGGCATGAAAAGGGACGAAGACTTCTCCCTTCATTTCGGCCATAGTCTTGACAAATTCCCTGCCTGCCTCCAAATCCTTCTCGGTGGGTATTAACCAATGAGGATTGTAGGCAAGGCCGGCAAACTGCATGATGCAAACAAGGTAGACAAAAGCCTCCACGAACTTCCGCTCATGAATGGAAGCAACTTGAATCCGTTCCAGAATCCTGTGCGTGCCCATGCCGAATAGGATGCAGATGACAGCATAGGCGGGAAACAAGACATTGGCGTACCCGCCGGAATGAAGTCTGGAGAGCCAAGCCCCTCCTATCATGCCAACCGCCATAAAGAGATAGAAAAAACCATTCAGACGAGCAGCGTATGCGTCAGCGCCGCTTCGTGGAGCTTCGTCAGGTATCGCATTCCGAAAGAGATCGAAATGCTGTCCTTCCTTTGTGGAACTCAAGACTTGAGAGAACATATAGAACATCGACATCATGCAAGCGATAGCCAGAGGTGCAATCAGGTCTTTCGTCCAGAAGTTGACCAGCATGCGCGCTATGAGCGGGTGCTGGCCTGGCAAAGTGAACATGTAGTACGTGTACCATCCGTCATGAATATAATCGAGAGCAATCGTACTTATCCCAATGATCAAGACTACCGTTCCCACAAAGGCAATGGACGCACGCCAATTCAACAGAATACAATAAACGATGATGGGTATAGCAATGACGAACGCGGCCTGTTTTGTCAGAAACGAGAGCCCGATAAACAATCCGGCTATGACATACGATTTCCACGACTTTTTGAATCGAACAAAGTAGAATCCCAACAACAGAAACAAGAGAAAAAGGGAATCCACTCGCGCGAGATCGAACCATGCTCCACTTATGCGGAAGGTTGCGGCGAACAAGCTTGCCGCCAAGATACCTGAAAATGTGCTTCTGGCCTCCCGTTTCACGAACTGAAAGATAACAACGAAGCAACCCAGCGATGCGACGAAAGACACGAGTCGAAGCGGCAAGAAACCACCACCGGTCAGCAGCCATGCCAGGGCAGAAATATAATAGTAGAGTGGAGGGTAGATGAACGGCACAAATTCCAGCGATGGGCTGACATACAGTTTCTCTCCGGCCAGGATTCTACAAACATGATCTACCGAACCTCCTTCCATCCATTCCAACTCAAACGGATATCGAATGCGAAAGAGGACAAGAACCACATAGAGAACGATGAAGAGGATCCCGAGCGCAGAGGCTGAGTATCTGAGCGCCGAGTTCCAGACCGTTCTCCTATCCGTTTGATCCTTTTCCCACATGGGTCGGTGCCAACTTCATCTCTGATGAGGCCGCAAGATGAGATGTGAACAATCCAAAACAAAAAAGAACGAGGAGAAGATACAAATTCATTGAAGTAAACAGCTTTTCCCCCACGACAGACAACGGCAGGCGATCATAATAGATCGGGAAATCCATTCCGATCAGAACCAATACGAGCAGCAAGAACGATACAATAAGCATGCTTTTGCGCCGAGGGAAAGTCATCCATACATAGGACAGCGCAAGTAAGGCACCCGGGAAAATATAGATCACGTGATGCAAATAGGCCAGCGGAGCAGAGATGATCATCAGCACGAGGAACGACATCAGCAGTAATCCCGCAGCCATTTCATTTCGGGCACGGTAGACATAGAAGACCAAGATCAGAATGAGACAAATGATAACACTCACCGATGCTATGGTCACAGCGACCGAATTGTCCATGAATAGTCGAGAGAAAAAACCTGCTATGGAGAAGTTCGGATAGGCCCCGGGATGAAACAATCCGGGAATCACGGCTCCGTAAGACATGGAGGGCAGGAAACCAAAGAACCTGTGCCAGGAATCGAAAGCCCCCAGAGGCAAGGTGGCGGCAGCCAAGACCAGCACGCAGGCGCAACAACTGAGCACTGCCCGATACCGTCTCCTCGCAATGAAATAGAGCAACAAGATGACCGGCGTCACCTTCATCACTGCGGCAAAGCTCAAGAACACTCCACTTGCAATATCCGCCTTCTTCGAATAAGCATACAGGGACAGAACAATGAAAGTGAGCACGAGAATGTTCACTTGTCCTATCCTGAAATTATTCCGGAAAGGCAGAATCCACAAGAGCAGGATCGAAAACACAATCAGGCAGCGCAACAGTCGCGCGCGATACAACGGATCGCCTTCGTGTCGATTCATCACCGAGCCGACCATGAAGACACTGATCGTCATAGAAAGGCTGAGCAGAATAACGCTGCCTAATGTCCATAGGATTCGTGCGGATGTGGGTGAGAACACACAGAACGGTGCCGCAACAAAAGCGAAGAATGGCGGATAGAGATAGGGATATACGTGGCCGGGAATTCCTGATTCTCGCGCCAGATCGTTCAGGTAATCAACATCGTAGATATCACCCCGCAATTCTGCTGCCTTGCAGGCTGAGTAGAACGAGCCAAAGTCCGTCCCAAGATCCTTCTGGATTATCAGAATGTCCGACGCACTCACGAAACAGGCAAACAAAAGAAGAACCCAGAGTCCCGCCTTGGGCGCATGTTCACTGATGAACAGCCCGACATGAGTTCTCAAAGACAGGCTCCTCCGTGCACTCCAGGAATGCCTCCGGTTCCTCTCACTTCATCAAGAGCATTTTGCGGCTCTGAACAACGGCGTCGTCACAGCGAAGACGGGCGAAATAGACTCCAGTGGCGAGACGACGGCCGTCAAAGGTGCTTCGATGAATGCCTGCCGTGTAGTTTCCTTCAGCTACGACCACCACGCGCCGTCCAAGAATGTCAAAAACCTCGAGGCA
>CAZJAD010000012.1:0-22563 GCA_964543855.1 uncultured Alphaproteobacteria bacterium | reverse complement strand
GCGGCGCTGTCCCACTCGATGATGAATCGGTGGTTGGGAGTATCGAAGTAGTAGGCATACGCCACTCCTGCAGCATCCGAATCGAAATCTGTCCAGAAGGGTGCCAGAAGATTTCCTGGACCGGATGTCGACGGAATCGGGAAGTGTGGCCAGCTCCCCTCGTCGGACGCACCCAGAACAACAAAACCGTTCTCCGTGATACTCACCGCGTCGTAGGACGCACCATAGAACTGGAATGCAAAAGGAAGTGGAAGCTGGGTGAGCTGATCCTCGAAGATCGTGAGCGCTGTACCAGGACCTCCGTGGGCTGGGCTGATTTCAATCCAGTCATAGGCAACGCCAGCACTGTCCACATTGTCCCATGCCACATAACCGTAGGCATCAGGGCCTGTCGGCAGAATTCGGGGCGAGTCTCCCAAATAGAAGTCCTGAACCGTTGTCTGTGATGCGGTGATGAGAACGGTCTCCGTGTCAGGCTCGAGCAACTCCGCCGTGGCAACAACCTGGTAACTCCCTGAAGCGATTGTCGTTTCAAAGTAGCCATTCTGGCCCGTCGCCATCGGCGCCAGAGGCGTGTCCAAAACGCGCACGACGGCGCCAGATTGTGGTGAAGACAACTCATCGTAGACTGTCCCCTGGAGAGTGCCCGCTTCTGCAACCGGAAGACTCAGGTTAAGCGTCACCGTTTCTCCACCGGAGACCTGGACTCCCTGATTGACCCTCTCATAACCGTACCGGTAGTAACGGATCGTGTCGCCGCCGGGCGGAATGAAGAGATGGTACAGGCCAGCATCGTCGGTGAATACAGCGTGCGACTCGTCTGTGCTCACGCGCACACCCTCGATCGGAAGACCGGTATCGTCGTCTGTCACAGTGCCCGTTATTTCTCCCAGACTGTCGAGAACGAAAGCCACCGCAGCGTAGGCATCCACTTTGCCAGCACCAAACAGGGAATCTTCGCCAGGCGCACCGTCGTCGCGTGCTGTCAGTTTCAAAGCCCGACAGACTTCCTCAGGCGAGATGCCTGGTGCCGCTGATATGATGAGGGCGACCGTCCCACCGACATGAGGCGCTGCCGCCGAGGTGCCCGAGAAACCGTGTCGACAACCTCCACCGCGGGCCAAGGTCGTGACACCAGTCGGGGCACAAATCTCCGGTTTCAGGAGGCCCATGTAAGCCCCATTCTGATAGGGATAGTCATCGTACTCGGCAGGCCAGACATCACCGTGGCAGTGAGGCATCCCCGGGTGAAAGCAAAGGTCCTCATCCGACCATGCCGAAGGCCCCCGGCCCGATGGGCTATAATAGCTGCCATTCACCTGATAGCCCGAAACCGCAATGATGGATGCCACCCCTCCCTGGAGCTCTTGCGCTGGCGAGAGCCACGGTGGGGGAGAGCTGGCTGGCACAGGCATACTCAGCGGTGCACCAAGACCTACCGCCTCATTCCCTGATGAGTTCACATGGACAAGCCCCGCCGCCAGTTCCAACTCGTTGATACACCGCCAGACAGTCGGATCGGGGCACCCATAGGGATCGTTGCATTCGGTGAACTTGAAGCTGAGGGAAGCCGAGATTGCATGGGCTCCGTTCTCCATGGCATACTGCATTGCCAACCAGCAGGACGACTGCCACACGTTGCCGATCGCATCGGCCACCCTCAGAACCATTAGCTTGGCTTCCGGTGCAATGCCCACCGTGTCACACACGGTCCATCCCCCAGCTACAATCCCGGCTGTGCTCGTGCCATGGCCGTGGCCGTCGGACACATTGTCATTGTCTTCATCGAAGTTCCATCCATAGAAGTCGTCCACATAACCGTTACCATCGTCGTCAACGCCGTTGCGCTCTTCTTCGTCTACAGTACCATTCCCATTCAAGTCCTCGCCTGGACTGACCCATATCTTATCCGCCAGATCGGGATGATCCATATCGATGCCCGAGTCCATCATGCCCACGATAACACCCTGCCCGTAGACGCCAAACTCGTCCCACACCCGGACGGCTCCGATATCCGCCACTCCCCACGATATGTCGTCCAAATGCCTCGGTGGGTACCACGGAACATCCTTGTCATCAAGCGTGTTCTCGAATTTCCGGTCGAACATGACCGCTTTGATCTCGGGATGTTGCTCCTCACAGATTCGCAGAAAGGACGGTGTAATTTCACAGACGACGCCATCGGCAATCCACAGGGGCCGAAGGCGACCGACAGCGCCTCTCGCCTTGCCACTGCTTAGTGTCTCGAGGAGCGCATTGCCGCTCTGGTCGAACCTCGCCTTGAGCTGATTCACCGTATGTGCACGGCGATCCTCACCGACCAGACTCGATGCGACGGCATAGACCTCGTGCGCATCCACGGGATCATGCAGAAAAAGAACGATCCGCACGAGGGCGTCCTCGTCCGCGCCCGCAAGGACTTCGTCCAGCGCCGTCGTATGCGTCGCCGCAAAAAGGCTCGTCGCGCCGAAGGCCAAGACAGAAAGAATCGAGAAAGTGCGCTTAAGGTCTCTCATGATGCCTGCTCCTTTGCCACCAAACAAGCACTCCGCGATTCTCTAAGGCGGTCCCGCTTGTTTGAAACTCGACGGGAAACTCCGTATATTCTACTGTTCTAACTCGATTTGATTAAGTGCGCCGGCGATCATCAATTTCGCCGATGTGCCGACCATGAAGGCTCCTATCGACATCTCTAATTCTAACATTTTTCCTTCAGAGATGCAAGACAAATCCCACGCCCACAGCTTCATCGCCTCCGGCGGATGGCTGTTGGCAATTCTGGCGTTTGCTCTTCGCCTGGCCTATATCTTGGCGGCGAAATCAAATCCGACCTTCTGGGCGCCAGCCGTCGACCCTCTCTGGTACGATGAAGCAGCGCAAGCCTTCGCCAATGGATCGCTGGGCACGCTGCCCTTTTTCCGGGCTCCGCTTTATCCAGCCCTACTCGGAGGACTCTACTATCTTCTCGGCCACGACCTCGTTGTCGCCCGCATCTTGAACGCGCTTATCCAATCCGTCGCCGTTTGGGCTCTTTTCCGAGTAGGCTGGGCCTACTTCTCACCGCTCGTCGCTTGGGTCGGTGCCGGACTTCTGGCATTGAACGGCATGGCCATCTATTTCTCAGGCGAGATTCTGACGACGAGCCTCGAGCTGCTCGCGAGTATCTGTCTGTTATGGGCGACTCTGCGGGCAATTGCCAAGCCAAGCGTGCACACCTGGATTGTCTGCGGGCTGGCCTTGGGGGTCGCCACGATCACCCGTCCGAACTTTCTTGTTCTTTTGCCAGTCGTTCTCTTCTTCTTGCTGCGCAAACGAAGCGGCGCTTGGCGACCTCGATTGCTGCTCTGGGCCGTGGCCGTCGTCTTGCCAATCGTGCCGGTGACCTTGATCAACACGATTGGAAGTGGCGAACTCGTCCTTGTGGCGACTCAAGGCGGCGTCAACTTCTGGATTGGCAACAATCCCGAAGCAACCGGTGTCCACTCCTCGCTTCCCGGAATCGGAACGGAATGGACGATGCAAGATGCCGAGGAGATGGCCGCTTACGAAGAGGGGCGGCAACTCCGGCCGGGAGAGCAGTCTGATTTCTACTATCGCAAAGCGCTGCGATTCGCCGCCACTCATCCCTTGGTTGAGGCACGACTCCTGCTGCGCAAAGCCCTCCTCTTTGTCAACCACTTTGAAATCTCAAACAACAAGCATCTCTCGTACTTCATACGCTTGGCGCCGTGGCTTCCCTTCTTGTGCTATCTGAATTTCGCGCTCCTTATTCCCTTGTCGGTGGTAGGCCTCTGGGTAGGGCGCAAGCAACAGAAAACGCGCCTCCTTCTCGGGCTTGTGCTCTTCTATGCAGCGAGCGTGATTCTCTTCTTCGTGACATCGCGGTTCAGAATGCCCGTCGTCCCCATGCTCTGCCTTCTGGCTGCATTGGCGGTGGAGTGGTTTAGGCAAACGGTGGCCGGACAATGGAAATTGCGTTCGCTCGCCCCGTCACTGCTGCTTGTTCCCGCAGGCATCGTCACCTTCATGAACCCATGGAACCTGCATGAAGCGCCGGAAGGTTGGGCGTATTTCATGGAGGGCAACGCTTACATGGGCCTGAACGAACCGGAAAAGGCCAAAATCGCGTTCCAGAGAGCGGTCGACGATCTGGAAATCCTGCCGCTGGCGCATGTCAACCTGGGCGTACTCGCATTCCGCCGTGGAGACTTCGAGCGGGCCGAAAGAGAGTACCGGCTGGCGCTGGCGGATGACAGCCTTTGTGTTAAGGCCTGGAACAACCTCGGCACGATTCGCGAGTCACTTGGAGACACATCAGGAGCCATCTCGGCCTATTCAAGGGCGCTGGCGATTCGCCCCTACACAACAGATGCGAAAGTTAATCTGGCCGGTCTCTATTTTCGCCGAGGCACACGCGCTCTGCGAGAGGGTCGAGATGAAGAGGCCGCCCGAAACTTCCGCCAGAGCATTGAGCTTCTGCCTGATCGCACGGCCGCTCACTATAATCTGGCCATCGCTCTCGGTCGACTGGGCGAGCACGCGCAGGCTCTTCGCGCTCTTGAAACCGCCCTCGCGATTGACCCTGCCTTCGAACCCGCACGACTGCTCATGGAGAAGATGAGGGCATCGCCGTGATCTTCCCGAGTAGCTCTCTGGCTTCGCAATGAACAGAATCCACAGCGACCGCGCTGCGCAACTCCCTCTCGGCTTCACCAAAATAGCCGAGCTTCCCCAGTGTCACTGCATAATTAAAATGATAGTCTGCCTCCGACGGCGCGAAATCCGTGGCCGACTTGTGCTCCGGTAACGCTCGCTGTAGTCGTCCGGCCGCAATTTCACGCCTGGCTAGTTCGTCGTAGAACGCACCCCACACCGCAGAATCCCCCACATCCTCAAACCTCCCCAGCCACCAGGTTGTCTTCCACAGAAGCCCTGTCTTGAATTCGTATTCGTCGTCGAGTCGTATCACGCCCGGCACCTTCTTCATCGGCTCGATTTCCCCAGATCGCGGCAGGAGGAGCCAGAAGGTGTCCGTACCTGCTCGCCGCACATCTGCAATGAAACGGCGCAACACAGACGGGCTCGCCGCTGTGAACATTTCCACCTCGCCCCAGAGCGGCGCCAGGTCTGCCACCTGTGATTGCGACGGCACAACGAGCGGCGTTTGGACTCGGTCTCGCAAAACCTCCACTCGCTGGGCAGTTTCCACTTTCCGCCCGTAGACCAGAGCGGCGCTGCTTAGAGTCTGAATGACTGTCAGTGCCAGAAGGCTGCGCCACAACCACCCCGGGCGCGTTATGCGTTCTTTCATGTGGACATACGCTACAAAGAGAATCGGTAGAGCCGGCAAGAGCAGCCTCGGCCCCCAATGAACACCCCGAAAGACAGGCGTCGCCGCGAAAATGAGCAGCCCAACAATCAGGGCGGCCCCAAGAAACGACCTGCCGTCACCTGTTCCATAAAAGAGGAACAGCAGGACCCACGGGAAAGCATACAGGAGACTGTTGCGAGACAGCAAGGCCACTGGCGGCAGCGGATCTGACCACAGACGGATCTGAATGACCGCCGCCCAAATCAGGAGCGCCACACTCCCCAGCATCAAGAGACGCACCGACCGGCTTCTCTCCCCACGAAAAATCACCCAACTGCCACCGCACAGGAACAGAAGCAGCCCGATGCTTATCCATACATCTGCGTCCATTGAGAAACAGAGAATCCATAAGGCCTCTCCACGCTCCAGAAGAGCTTGCCAGAACGATCCCCCGGCTAATCCAGAAACCAGGAAATTGAGTTGCACCTGCGTCGGGACAAGCGTGCTCGTCCCAGCGCGAGAGGCCCACAAACCGACAACAATCAGAGCCGCCGAAACCAGGAGCAACATTAGTGCGGAGCGAGCGCCTTCACGACGCCAAAGCCAAATGACAATCACCGGCACCAGCAGTGCCGCTTCCGGTCGGATGAGCGACCCAGCGCCAAGAAAGAAGGCGGCCACAGTGACCGATGTGATTCTGGAACGAACGCCAAGGAATAGCAGAACCAGCGCCGCAGCCTCCAGCATCAACGCAAGCGAATGTTCCCATAGGATGAGACCGTAGAACGTGAGCGGGAGCAAGAAGATGACTTCGTCAGACTGGCCATGCCATCTTCGGAGTAAGAGCCAGACCAGAAGGCTGCCGAGGGCAGGCAGAAAAGCAAGCGCCAGCGCACCCAGCTTCGCCACGAGACCCCACAGGGCCATCGTCCACGGAGAGAAGCTCAGCCGAAGATAACCGGTCTCCCTGACGGCAAATGGCGGGCGAAAGCTGGGATAGGCAGCCGGATCGCGAAGAGCGGCGCGCAAGGCTCCATCCGGAATGGCCACATGCCAACCTCCTTGGGCGTTGCGAGCCCCGACGAGCTTCACGCCATCATCGATCGTCCACACGCCATCTCTGGGCATGAGAAGCGCTAAGATGATCAACAGCAGCGCCCAGACACTGCCCCAGTGCCGCTTAGGGAGACTTGCCAGAGGAAGAGACATCGACGCTCTGAACTGTCCAAAATGAAAGGGCTGACCTCATCCTCGGCCAGCCCCATAACTTACCTACAGAACCTCAACAAACGGTAGTCTACTCACTCCACTGATACACATAAACACGCTGCTCGTAGAAGAACGCAAACTGCCGCACGAGGAATTCGACAACAACAGGCAAGGGACCGATCTCAGTCTGTCGTATGTCGTTTTTGATGAAATAGAGCGGGAAACTGACAAGGCTCGTGCGGTATCGCGCCTCGCCGATCCAGGTGTAATTCTCGTAGTCAATGCTCTCTTGAAAGTTCGTGTACAGAGTTGCAACCGGCTTCAGATGATTCTCTGTGATAGGGATATAGGTGAAATCCACCTCAAGGGTATCGGCCTGTTCCCAAGCACCGGCCCATGCCGGCGTGCTGACCATGAAGGCACTATTGTCGTCCGTGAAGTACATGAATTCGCCGTAGACATCCCGTGTCCGGTTGTAGATGCGGTTGACCGATAGCAGGCGATCATAGCCCGTGGGCTGCAGTTTGCAGTAGTAGGGCGTGCTCAGGGTAACCCGACAATCGTGGTCGTAAACCTCATAGGTCTCATCGGCAGAGCTGGATTTGTAGTAGTAGATGGTCGTGGTCTCCCGGCTGCGCCCAACCCAGTCCACCTCCGGCAGGCAATCATACCGCGCCGGGAACAGAGGCTTGACCTTGACTGTGTCAATCTCCAGGTCCGGATAGTCGTACAAAGCTCCAGTGGCTCCGTTGAAGTCTACGATCGAAGTCGCCGGCCATTTGGTCCCAAGACCCTCCGATACATTGAAATAGATGGAAAAGAATCTTTCATGCGGTTCGGTCTCGGAGGCACTGAAAGTCTGCGCTTCCTCGCCGCAAATGAGGTATGAGCCGCAGAAAATCTTCCGCCCGGTGATCATGACCATACCACCTACATCGAGATAATCCTCCATAACCTTTGCCCGTTTCCCGATGACACTCAAATCCCCGAAACTCCCTCGCCCATCATCGATGATCCAAACAAGCTGAAACTCGTGTATAAGCGAATAGGGAATGGCTTTACGGCTCAATGTGCCTCGGTTCTGCCAGACTCGGTACTCGTCACTGGTCCAGGTGCAATCCGGGTAGACCAGTGGCATGATCTCCCACGCGTCCGCCAAATTCTCCAAGTGGAAAGCCATGATCGAGTCCGGATTAACCTCACCCAAGCCAGTGCCTGACGTGTTCTCGTCAACGACCAGCAATTTGTACTCAAAGGTGGGTCGGATGCAGGTGAACACGACCCACGCCGGTTCCCCACAGTCCGTCAGACCGTCATCGCGGGATTTCAGGTAGAAAGTATAAGTCCCTGTCTCCAATCCGTACAGCGTCTTCGTCTTTGAGGAAGACCATTGTGTCCACCCGTCCGCTTGAATCGTATCTCCCGGGAAGTGAATGACGGTGCTATCCGGCTCCTTCACAAGCAGATAACTGAACTGGAGCGGGATGATGATAAGCTCCCGGTCATCGGGATCGTTTCCCGTCCAGAGAATCTGCAACCCGCCATAAGTCTGGGTCAGCCTGTCACCCATGAGAAGAGTGTCGGCAACAATGGTCTCCGAGGCGAATTCATCACTGCCAAGGATAGACATTTCAGGCCGATTGGGCGGCTCGTTGGAACGGAAGAAGCTGCGAGCCTTGACATCGGAGACCGCTCCCTCGTTGTCCGTGCACCGGATGAAGAAAATGTGCTGCGTCGTGTCTCCGGCTTGCGTCAGCAGGTAGATCGTCGCCTGCGTCGCTACCGTATCGGTCCAGGCATCGTCAGGCACATTCGCCACGTAGTTGACCAAGTCATCGTTCCGGTAAGCTTCGACAGCCTGCTGGGTCGTATCGTCGTACCACGAATAGAATTCCACCAAGCCATCTGGATCGTGGCCAAACCAATAGACGATCGGAGCATAATTGAAACCGCTGCTGTCAATAGGGACATTGACGAATTCTACGATAGGCCGCTGGTTCGCGTTCAGGGTTCCCTTGAGTCGGTCACATCCCACATACCCGCCAACGACCAACAGTAGAAATCCCGCCAATAGAGTGATCCGGTAGATGTCGCGCATGATCTGCGATCCTCACGATTCGACGAGGCGCACCACCACCACACCGCGTCGGTTCCCGCCGTTACAAGATATTCCGCTTGAACTGGTAAGTCAGCGAAAAGCGATGGATATCCCCCAGAAACGCGATACCCGTAAAGGCATAATCAATGGACAGGCCCAGCCGCTCGAAACGCGCTCCAGCCCCAATGGTCGCACCGTTCTCGAAGAAAGTCCCGTTGACACTGAAGAGAGGATACTCCACAAACGGATCATAATTCTCGGCACCCTCTCCCGCGTCGACCTTCTCCTGGCGCTTGAACCAACTCACACGCCGCGTTCCGTTGACCTTCTTGCCGAAACGCAAATAGGCCGCATTCGCAAAGGAATACTCAAGGCCCAGATTATAGACTTCGAGATTATCGTTGGGATGGCTCCAAGCGAAGGCACCTAACACTTTGTGCGGCGCCTTATTGTAGAGATTCGCTGACATCCCGAAGGTGAAGTTCATCGGCATCGGGAAAGGCGTTTCGACAAACTTCATATCCGGGCCGAAATTGGAGATGAGCATACCAATTTTCAGGGAACGCCAGGCTGTATCATAAAGCGTCCCCACATCCGCCGCCCAGCCCGTGGCCGATTTGTCCGCGAGCGACTCATGGAGGAACTTCACCGTCCCACCCACCGAAAACTTGTTCGTCAGACTCTGTGTGTAAGTGGCACAGATCGCAAGATCGCCCGCCGTGAAGGTTCGGCCAGTTCCGTTGGGATGTTCCGGCGTTGTCTCTTCCATCTCGTCGGTGCCCAGATAGATGACTGAAAACGCCGCCGAACCGTTGAGGCGAGGCAAGGGGTGCGCAATCCCCCCGTAGGCATACTGAATGCCCGCTGGATAGTCAATCAGACTCAGCATCAGCTCAGGGCGCTTGAGTTGCACGAGACCGCCGGGGTTGTGCCAGATGGCGCTGGCATCGTTCGCCACCGACACAAAGGCCTCCCCCATGCCGACCGCCCGGCAACTTGGGCTGATTTTTAAGAACTGGACTCCGGCTGTCCCCACTTTGGCCTGACCCCAAAGCATCGACGGCAACCCCAGACCCAGCAGCATCCCCGAAACGAGAACCCATCTTTTCATGGGAATTCCTCTTTATCCAAATCCCTCAAGCGAGTATTCTACTTATCGAATAATAACGAACTTGCCGGTTTCGACTTTCCCCCCGTTCCCCTCTGTCTTGTCTTCGACGCTGAACAGGTAAAGCCCCGAGACAACCTGCTGAGTGTTGCGCGAATTCAGATCCCACTTCTCACTGTATTCGCTGACCCACCGTGACCGGTCGCCCGCCACATTGTGCGGAACGATGGCCACCAAGTCACCGGACACCGTGAAAATGCGGATGAGACACTGAAGCGGCAAATTGATGAACTCGATCCGCCGGTCGGTCTGAGGGTAGAAATCCACGGTCCCGTCGTTCTGGTTCTCCCAGGAAAGCCCACCGGAATGTGGGCTCGTGTAATCGAGGTAAGCCCGGTAGGGATTCGGCACGACCCGCACGGGCTCCTTCGGAGTCCCGGCTGGAGCGAGCAGAACCGCATTGGCTGTTGGCGGGTTCTCGAGTGGACCCAGTCCCGATTTCGGATCCCCAAAATCATAGGCGGTCACCGAGTAGTATCGGGGCCAAAGCGCTTGCGCATTCCGGATTTCAAACTGATAGGTCGAATCATCGTCCTGAAGAATCGACTCCATTCCGATGTTCGCCCCAAAAGGCTTCAAGGTGCAATGAACATCGCTGATCATTGAGTCCGGACCATTCTGGACCGGGTCTTCCAGCGGAATCGTTGCCAGCGAATCGTTGTGTGTCGCGAAATAAGCCCAGTCTTTCCTGTCGAACTGTGCCAACAGTGAGAAGGCTCGTTCCTCATGCGTGTTTGCTACATAGACGCGGTAGCCTTCAAAATCCTGAACAAGCGAGAACGGATCCACATAAGTCGGATCCTCGGACGGCTTCTTTGACCAACGCAGGAAAATAGAATTGCCCCGAATCTCGAATCCCAGCCCACCCACGCTGCCGCTGGTCGTCACCATGCCCCCGACAAGCTCCGCAGCGTTGCGTGTATTGGGATAGTGGTGCATCAAACCCGGAATCGGAGGCGGCGGAGGCCCCGTGAAGTCCGGCAATCCGTCTCCTTCGTCTAAGCGGGAATTCCCACTCATCCAACCCTGGTCCCAGTAGCGGTATTTCGGGTGAAGATAAACCAGGTCTTCGGGCATGATGTTGTCCTCAGAAAACACTTCCGGAAGGTAGGGATTGATCACATCATCAAGGCGACCATTTCGCTCAGTCCCATCGGCATCCGGACCTCGATACCAGCCCGCAAAGACTCCCTGTGTACCGTTCAGAGTCCCTCTCCAATAATAGACCGCCACACTATCTTCTCCTGCCGGGAGTTCAGCATACAATCCGTCGGTTCCCGTGTCTTCGCCGTACCACCCGTCGCCCGTTTCGAGAATTCCATCACCCTGAGACCCGTCGAGGTCGATGAAACCGGGATCGTGATCGTTGCCCCAATCCCATTGATAGGTATCGCGCATCGGATTGTCATAGACAACTTGAGCCCAGCGTGCGTTGGAGCGCAGATCTGAAAAATCAAAAAGATCAGGATTGATGTCCGTGTTGCTCACCTGAGGATTGTTGACATTATGGAAATTCTCACCCGCCACATACGCGATGGTCATGTTGAATTTCTCGCCGGGATTCAGGCGATAAACTCGCCGCCCCGAGAGATCAGTATAGTCGTAGATCCCCAGTGGACCCCAAGACAGCAGATAGCGCGTATCGTAGCCGTCGGCGAGGTCTGCCGCATTCGAGGCATCCGGGAGAGTCCACGGCTGGAGAATTGAATCTCCGGTTCCTGGATTCACCCATCGCTGCGGGTGGTCTTGAATCCAATCCGGATCATCCACATAGATCTGGTCGAAATCGAACTCCTCGTTCGAAAGCACATGGTATTTTCGTTCATCCCCCATCGGCGTGCCAAAGTCGCAGGTCCAACCACCCCCCATACTGTCCCGCTGGCAGTAGGCTTCCCATGTCGGCCCGTAATCCAAGAGGACATCCCCATTGGAAATCCACCAGTTGAACGAGGTCTCGAGCCGCGGATTGGGCCCGCGGATGACTCTTGTCCCCGCGACATGAGGCGCTGTGAAATTGCTGCCTGTCGGGCTGTCGTAAGGCCGACCATCGTTGTCCGCGATGTAGGCCACATCAATCAGCAACGAGTCGGGAGTCCCATCAGGCCTCTCGTAATAGAAGTACCGCACAAATCCACAGATGTCATCTTGGTGCCAGTCGGGCTGCTCGGTCACGCTTCCCACATCGGAATCCACATAGAGACCGACATACAGGTTTTTCAGAAAATTGGACGCGATGTTCTCGAACTCGAAGTCAATAATAATGAAGTCCTGCGCGAAATTCTGAGAGAAAGAATATGAGGTCTGTTTGATCTTGATTCCCAGAGGGCGATGAGGTCCATCCTCGGGATCTTCACTCACCCAGAACGATTCTGTCAGAGTGTCGGCATACGAGCACAGGAAATCCTGGTCTGAAACCGCATCGGGATGCGAAACATACACGCCCAAGCAGTTGAAGTACCCTGGCCGTGTGCTGCGCTCCTCGATACCGTCTTCCACGCCTTCACCGGGGAACATCTCCCACCTCTCCCTGATCCATCCGTCCGAACCCACGGACACCCGCTTCGTTTCAAATCCCTCCTCGACGATGAGGGCTCCAAGCCAGAGTGACGCCTGATAGAGGTATTGCTGCCCCGAGCCGCCTGGAAACTCACACTGGGGTGCCCAGACCCCGGGATTGCACGGATCTTCCTGACGCTGGGGCCCGTTCGGCGAGTCATTGCCAAACCAACCCCGGTTGGTGAAGTTCATCCACATCCGGCCGGCATTATGCACCCGGTTCTGGGTGTTCGGATTCGCCACGGCGGTGCGTACCGGACCCTTGGCAGGTCCGGGTTGATCGATATCATGCGCCGCCCAGGCGAAGCCCGGAAAACAGCCAATCAGAAGGATCAGAAGAATGCTACAAAATCGCGTCCCGACCATGTCTATTCAACCTCCGGCGTAAGCAGCCAGACAACAGAAGACCCTCCGGTGGCTTAAGCTCATGTGAGCTTCACCGGGAAGGTACCTTATTCTCCATCTCAACGAGCCCGTGCAAGGGCTGAAGGCCATGGCGCCGACGGGCCGACCCCTCCCCCATCCGGGCCACCATAAGCCCCCATATCATTGGGCGAGCCGTCCGAGTCGTTGTATTCGTCAGCCGGGTGCCCGCTATTGATGCAGGGCGACCCGTCCCCCAACTCATAAAGCGATTCCACGACAAACAGAGGATCCAAGCTGATGTCGTTCACACCGGGTGTGATCCCCTGATAATTCACGACGGATTCCCCATTCACATTGTTCTCCCAGACATCGTTGTAGTTCACAGTGGGAAAGGAACTCGTCCGGGCCGCGATCCCGGGTCGACCGCAGGCGATGATGATGTTGTTCAGAATCAACGGGCTCGAATTGTTGTAACACTGGATTCCCACGTAACCCACGCCTTCGACCACATTGTTGATGATCCGAGCCGAAATGAATGTTTCACACAAGATGCCGTTCACACCGCAATCCCGGACCACATTGTTGTGCAGCTGGCTGGTCTCATCTTCGACTGACGGCTCTCCAACCAAGACCAGACCGTCACCGATGCAGTTCTCAATCACCGTATTGCGCACAATGATTGACGACTGCTCAGCTCGAAGTCCATAAACGCCCAGGTCATCGAACTCACAATGATCAATCACAACAGGATCGACTCCATCATCAAGGCCGGTAGACACCCGCATTCCGTGACGGAGACCGTGCCGGAAAGCGCAATGTGTGAAGGTTGCGCCCGGCTGGCTGACTTCTGCATAGTCAAAGCCTTCGAAGTCTGTGTACGAGACGCAACTCGGCACCGTCTGTAACGAATCGTACCTGAAAAGAAGCACTCCCCAGTCCCCCTTGCTCGCAGTCTCGTTCTCCGAACGGATATACACACGACCGGCGGATGTTCCCTCGACAATCAGCGTTCCGAAAACTTCAAAATTGTAGTAACCAGAGATATTGATAATCGTCCCTGCCGGTATGGTCAGAGTCTCACCGGGGGGGATGCGCACATGACAGGACATCCGGTAGGGTGTCTCGGCACTCAGTGCCCCCGACTGCACACCTCGCAACTCAGCGGCAGATTTGACATACGGAAAGACCCCAAAATCGATCCGTCCTTCGTCCGCCGCGGGGCCAGGAATGTTCGGCGGTCCGGCATCAATGCAAGGCGAGCAGGATTGGGGACGGAAATCACCGTTCTGCCAATCCATGAACAGGGGTGAAAGCGTCATGTTGTAATAGGGATCGGTCGAATCCAGATTCGCGTTCACGGTAATCTTACGCCCAATAAGAGGATCCGGCATGAGGAAATCGAGCGAACTGTTCTCGGCACCACAATTGTACCACGGAACGAAGTTGGCATAGGTCGATGTATCGGCCCGGATAGCGCAAGCGTCGTTCTTGAAGATGATGTTGTACCGAACATCCGGCGCAGCATTGGGACCGGTGACATAAATGCCATTGTTCTGGTTGTAAAAAATGATGTTGTTCCTGATGATCGGCGATGAATTCAGAACAGCAAGCATCCCCGCATAGAGCTGAGCTTCTTTGCCTTTCTGTGTCACGGTGTCCAGCTCAAAGAAGGCCCCATACTCGAAGATGCAGTACTCAATCTCGCTCTGTTCCGTTTCGCTGAGGAAGGCAAGACCTCGCCACTGACCATAATCGGCCTCGTAGCGAGCCGTGGTGAACGTAATCGGCATATTCGGATTGCCCTTGGCGATAAGCTTGCCCTCTATCTTCATCCATAGAAGAGAATCCTCATCCGTGAACATGAGCGTCACCCCGGGCTCGATGGTCAGCGTCATTCCCTGAGGAATCAGGAGGTCACTTTTCACCACATACGGTTCCCCATTCTCAGGAATCGGGATCACCGGATTAGCCCCGACGAGATCATCCTGAGTCAGAGGGATTCCGTCCCGGAACTCCGGCTGTGGTTCCACCACATGGGATTCCGGGTTGCTGCAGCCCGTCAGCCCGATAAGCGCCAGCAGAAAGACTGACACGAGACAAACAGAGAGCCGTTTCATTCTCTCTCCGAATTCGTTTCGCAAATTAAGTTTCCCGGTTGACTACTTGAACTTCCAGCACCGCCTCGTCTGCGACAGAGTGGTCAGAAAGCAACCCTGAAATGGAGATAGACCTGGCGCGGCGGATAAATATTGCGCGGATTGTGGTCGTAATCCGTCCCCGTGTTGGATGGATCTTCGAGCGCGTTGTCAGGATCGTTCGGATGGGTGCTGTCGTACGGGTTGCCGGTCTCCGTGTAAATCGACCGCCAGTTCCGCTTGTTCCACAGGTTGTATATCTCTGTCCCGAGCGTGAAAACGAGCCCCCTCCAGCGGAAGTTCTTGTCAAACTTCAGATTGGTCGTCTCCGTCCACGGCAAGCGGGCCGAGTTTGACGCAATCCGGTTCGACGAAAGACCAGTTGTGTAAATCGACGGCGTGTAGGGCAAGCCGGATCCGTAGTCAAACTCCAAGGTCATGAGCCAATCGCTGGGAATGGGGACCCCGAACGGCTTCGGGTGGTCGTTCTCCCCGACTTGTACCGTCAGAAAGCTCGAAACCGTGTGAGTCTCGTCCCAGTTCAGCGGGTGTTCGTCGCGGTTCTCAGGCACATTCGACAGACGCTGCTGCAGACCTTCCGCCGCCGCCGATTCCTTGCCGTAGGCGTACGAGTAGTCGTAATTGAACTTCCAATACCAGTAACCGGAGAACTTCTTTTCCAAGCTGAACTCGAATCCTCGCGCCCGGGCATAACCCAAGTTGTAGTAGCGGTTCAAAGTGACCGGACCAATGCGCTCTTCCACTGTGCCGATCTGGTTGTAGATGTCACGGTAGTAACCGGCCACATCAAAGACGACTACCTCACTGATCTGTGTGTTCACACCCAACTCGTACTGAACCGTCTTCTCGTAGTCAAGATTCGGATTTCCAATCGTCGTGTTTGGCGATATATTGGCCGTGGCCGAGCGATAGAAGTACTGGAAACTCGGAGTCTGATAGAAGTGACCGTAGTTGAAATAGAGCTTGGCCCTTTCACTGATTGGGTGTGAAATACCGAGACGCGGCGCCACCCGATATCGACCCCGCTCTGCCAGGAGTGCTCCCGGCTGCCTTTCATCGAGCAGCTTCTGAGTCTCTTCCCGCAACTCCGGATCTTGAATCACGAAATCCAACCGCAAGCCCGCGCGCACGATCATCCCTTCGAATTCCATCTTATCCTGAAAATAGACGGAACCTTCCCAGGGTTTGCGGTCATAGAAATCACGCACATCGCCGCGGTCCGGCCATGGGCTCCCTGCGGGCAACGGCACATCCGGGTTGTTATAAGGCAAATCCGGCTGCTCGATCGACTGCATCTCGAGGCGCCGGTACTTCACCTCACCACCACCCTTCAATTCGTGATACTTGTTCACCTGGCTTGTCAGATTGAACTTGAGGGAATACTCGTCGGAAGATCGATCGTGCCAGAATGCAGTGGCATCCCACTGATCCGGGTTCAGGAATCCGTCATCACGGTTATCCTGCACGCTATTGCCGTTGTAATCATCAAACCACTCCTCGCCCTCATTCCAGACATAATCGGGGATATTGAAGATGGGATCATCTTTATCGTTCAGCGTCCGATTCTCCCAGGTGGACCGCCCGGCTATGTAGGCCCGATATCCGGGGACCCACCAACCGTCCGGTGTTTGCACGGGATCGAGATCCATCCACCAAGGATCCTTGGCGCCGTCGAGGAGCAACTGCTGGAGCCCCCCCCAATAGACGACGGGCATGCTGGGATCGATCCCATAAACTTGACTCGCCGGCCGGCAGAACAGCTCGTATTCGTCGAAGAAACCGTTAGGCTGGTCATATCTTCCATTGCGCGTGGGCGTAGAGCGCGGGTAGAAGGGAGCCTGAAAGGAAGATGGCAAGTCAAAGAAGACCTCCCCCGCATCCCAAACGCCGTTGTAGACTCCATTCGAATCCGGCGTATCGATGAACGGCTCACCCGTATCGTAGAAGAAATCGCCATCGAGGAAGGGCTCGGCAAAATCCTCGGCGGCCGTGAACAGCATCTGGCGATCCACCGCGCCGTCCATGTTCATATCATCATAGCCCTCCCCCCAGCCATCGTACTGCCCGTTGCCATTAGCATCCTGGAAGCGCTCCCCGTCCCACTGTCCGTTTCGGTTCCAATCCTGCTCGGGAAGCTGCGGTTCGGCGTCATCCCAGCGACCGTTATGGTTCAGGTCAATGTAGGGATCCCACGAGTCATAGACACCAATGTTGTTAATGCCCTGAGGATTCGGGCGATCAATCCAGGGCTCGGCAGCATCATAGACACCGTTAGCATTCAGATCCACCCAGTCTTCGCCCCGATCCCAGCGGCCGTTGCGATTCAAATCCTCGTAACCTTCCCCATCTCCGTCATAAATCCCGTTACCATTCGCATCCCAGAAGCCGTCATCGAACCCATTCTGGTTTCCGTCAGCAAAACCATAATACCGTTGGTTGTTGTCTTCAACGTCACTCTGCATCGTGAACTCGCCGGGGTTCCTGTTGCGCGTCCGGATGTAGGTTTTCGTGCGGAAATTCCCCAGAGAAATGTCATAAACCGTCTTCTGACTGACCTGGTGAGAAAATTTGAGATTCAGTGTCTGGCGCACGTTCTTGACCCACGGCCTATTCTCCACATCGTACTTGTATTGCCACCCGTAGTTGCCATCAATGGCGGCTTCACCATCGGGATAGACATCCCACATCAGAAAGTCACGCGTCCAGGAGAAGTTCAGCTTCTTCATCGGGTCGATCTGGTACGTGAGTTTCCAGAAGGTGCTGTATTCGTTCGACTGCCGTTCGGGCAGATCGAGACCCAATCCCATGTAATCGTTCGGCTCACGCTGAATCGAATAAGGCGTGTAGGTATTGCTCAAACGAGCCGTCCCCGTAGTATAAAAGGTGATCTTCTTCCCGAGGAGGCTCTCGCTCAGCGGCACCGGTCCCGAAAGGGAATAGATGTATTCGTCAGCATGGAAGCTCGTCGTCTCGAAAGCGCGGTCCGTCTTCCACTCCATACTGCCACCATACTCCTTCGCGTCACCTTCCGGCGTCGTGACATTGATCAGGGCACTCTGGAACTGACCATATTCCGCCGAAACGCCGCCGGTCAGCACCTCAATCTCCTCCACATTAAGAGCCGAGAGATTCAGGAGATTCTTGCCCGAATTCACCAGCGGGTCACGGACATCGAGGCCGTCTATCTTTACCAGGGCTTCGTGCCCACGGCCGCCACGCACGTGAAGCGCTCCTTCCGGATCCACCTTGAATCCCGGCAGTGTCCGGAGCACATCCTCCACACTCGAGATAGGTCGAATCGAAAGCTCTTCCGCCGAGATGCGCGCGGATTTCGATACCACATCGAGTTGCACGGAAGGCTTCTCATAGACCACCACGACCTCTTCCATGCCGATGGCTTCCGTGGACAGCGTAGCGTTTAAGGTCGTAGTCAGATCGGATTGAACGACCACACCGGTATGCTTCTGCTCCTGGTAGCCAACAGCTCCGATGCGAACGGTGTAGGTACCCGGAGAGACATTCAAGACAACATAGTTCCCGTCCAGATCTGCCGATGCTCCCTGTTGGGTCTCCAGGATCATCACATTGGCGCCGATGACTCCCTCGCCTGTGCCCCTTTCCAATATGCGACCGGCGATCTTACCCACATTGGCCGCGAAGCCCAGCAGCGGGACGAGCAGAACTCCGCCGACAATAGCGGCTGCGCCGATCCTTCGCCAATGGCTCATCGTCTGATCCTCCACCTTCAGGACTCCCTATCCAAAGTCTACTGACAAAAACGTTCTACGTGCGATTCCGGACATATAGCCCGTGGCTGCAGAATCGAAAACCAAACACACAAGAACAGCTACATGTTCTCAATAATTGCACTCGCGTATTCACTCGTCTTCAGCTTCGTGGCTCCCTCAAGCTGACGGTGAAGATCGTAGGTGACGCGCTTCTGCTTGATCGTCTCCTCAACACCCTTAATGACCAAGTCTGCGGCTTCCTGCCACCCCAAGTACTCAAGCATCATCACGCCGGACAGCATCAGTGAGCCGGGGTTGACCATATCCTTGCCAGCATACTTGGGGGCGGTTCCATGCGTCGCCTCGAAGAGCGCAACATAATCACCGATGTTCGCACCCGGTGCCATGCCCAAACCACCTACCTGTGCCGCGCAAGCGTCCGACAGATAATCACCGTTCAGATTCGGCGTGCAGACAACTTCATATTCGTCCGGTCGCAACAGCACCTGCTGGAACATGGAATCAGCAATTCGATCTTTGAGTAAAACCTTCCCCTCGGGAAGCTTTCCATCATACTTGTCCCACAATTCCTGCTCAGAAATCGTGACATCCGCAAATTCTTTGCGCCCCAATTCATAACCCCAGTCACGGAAAGCCCCCTCGGTGAACTTCATAATGTTCCCCTTGTGCACAAATGTCACCGACTTTCGCCCGCGTTCCAGAGCATAGTTGATAGCCTTGCGCTGAACTTGCCAGCTTCCCGTCCGTGAAATCGGTTTAATACCAATGCCCGAATCCGGTCGGATATTCTTCCCCATGTCCTTCGTGAGAAACTCCCAGACTTTCTTCGCCTCAGCGGTGCCTTCGCGCCATTCAATTCCGGCATAGACATCTTCTGTATTCTCACGGAAGATGATCACATTCAGTTTGTCGGGCCTTTTCACGGGCGACGGCACACCCTCAAACCAGCGAACCGGGCGCACGCATGCATACAGGTCCAACTTCTGCCGAAGAGTGACATTAAGGGACCGAATTCCACCGCCGACGGGCGTCGTCAGTGGGCCTTTGATCGCGACAATATAGTCCGGAATCGCTTTGAGCGTGTCCTCGGGCATCCAGACATCGGGCCCATAGGTTGCGACCGCCTTGTCTCCAGCAAAAATCTCAAACCAGACGATACGCTTCTTCCCGCCATAGGATTTCTGAATCGCCGCTTCCCAAACACGCCGGGACGCCTTTGAAATGTCCGGGCCAATCCCGTCTCCCTCAATGAATGGAATAATCGGATCATCAGGAACAACGAGCTTGCCGTCCCTGACGGTGATCTTGTGTCCATCCTTTGGGGGAGTGAGTTTCTCGTAAGATGTCATACTATCTCCCTAATAGAATAGCGGTCTTCCTGCTGGTGTCCGCGAAAGTGCTCTTCAGCCCGGAATCAACAATCGGAGCAAGAACACATCGCAAGCGAGGCAAGGTCACAATCGACTCGGTTCCGACCGATTCAATCGCGTTCAGCGGCTGAAATCCGCTCTGTGGAAACCCTGAAAAACGGGAGGCCGACAGAGTCTTCATTCCCACGACGCAGAGGGGGAATGGCATCACCCTGTTCGAGCCACATTGGTACCGAGAATCACCATGCAGGAGGTTGGGTGGGACCGGGAACCCGAGACCAAGCGCTACGACGCATCTTAACTCAGTTGCCACTTCAATATATACAACTTTCTCAAAAAGTCAACTCCTCACGAATGGGAAACAAAAAAACACCGAAGCCGAAGTCTTCGGTGTTTGCCCTTTAATAAGGTGGCGCCAAAAATAGGAGGATTGTTGCCACCTGTGCGCCGCTCGGGCCAATGGCCCCGCCAACACAGGAAAAAACAGAAGGCCTCGCCGCGCTCTGGTTGCCGGATCAGGGTGACCGTGCCGCCATTCCGCCGCTGTGCAGTACCGAGGAAGGAAGCCCCATGGAGGAATGGAACGCCCTGGAAGCCTTCTGTTTTCCCAAAGTCAAGCCAATTGCACCCGAGAGCTGCGCGTCTTTTGATGGGTTACACTTGGCCTTGGCTGCGGAAGAGCCCCACAAAGGACTGTCGCTCTTTGTCGGCCTCGGGATAGAACAATGGCAACCTTCATGCCCGCTATATAATCTCTTTAATAACAAATTAATACAGACTGCTCAAAATGCTGGAATTGTGCAGGATATGCATGGCTCAGTTGAGGATTTGCGCGAACAAGGCTCATCCGAACTTCAATGCGAGGCCGCCTTAGATCGGATCCATGCACGGCAGAAACTGCCTAATGCTTTAATAAACAAACGATTGAGTGACCTCGGAGAATCGTCGGGCTGCGGAAGGCTCTCGTAGCCACTTCGGTGGCCTGGGACACGACGGATTGGTCGCTAAGTGTCCTGGCACTCATTCTCGCAGCACGATAGCACTCGGGCCGGCTCCCACTTCGAGGCTCGCATAAATAGTATCGGCGCGGAGCTCGTCGACACGGTTGCCATCGAAACAGGAGACAAAGACCCGACCGCTCTCAGAGACCGCGATGTCGTTGGCTCCCAGTCCCACGCAAATCGGATTCTCCCATCCGTGGAGGACCTCTCCGGACTCATATCGGTACCGCAATACGACACCCGCCGGGTCACCGAGTCCGGACCAGCCTCCGGCAGAAAGGTAGGCCGTGCTGTCGGGAGCGAAGGCAACGCGATTCGGCGTTCCACCCGTTGGAATCGTCATGACAACCGACAGAGGCTCGGGGGCGACCACATAGACCTCTCCAGAAACATCGGCATAATTGCCCGTGCAAACAACATGAAATCGCCCTAATGGATCGAGCTGGATATCCTGAGCGTTGATACCCACTTGCAGCGAATCCACGAGCTCGCGGCTGTTCAGGTCATACTTCCAGATCGATCCGTCGCGAAACATATAAGTGCCGAAATCATATCCTGTGTTCACCACAAAGGCGTAGTCCTCATGAACAGCAATGGGGCCTGGGGCCAGGCCAGCAGACAAGGTATCCTCGATTTCGCGAGAGTCGATTGAAAGAATGGAAACGCTGTTTTGCAGCATGTTCGTAATGAGCAAATGACCTCGGCCATCCGATGCGGCGGCCCACGGGTTGTTATTCTGAGACACGCCCACATCGACCACGCCATCTGGCGACACAGAACCACCTCGGCTGATTCGAAAGAAATTCAAATCATTGGAGAGACTGTTCACCACAACGAGCAGATCTCCCACCATAACGATGTCGTTGGGCGCGTTGCCGACGCCAAATACATCATTGGCTATCTCACCTGTTTCCAGATTGATCACCGACAATGTGGTCGTATTCGCTACAAACAGGCAAGTCGCCCCCGTGGGAAACACAGACACAAAGTTGTCATCATCCTCAGCACATCCAATCAAACACAACATCATTAGGATAGAAAAAGAGAGTAACACGACTCTGGCCATTGTCTTCTCCTCCATAAGTCAATCCTACTATTTTTCAATAGACAGTTGTATTTCATAACTGCGACCCGGCATCGGCGACCGCTCGATTATCATGTAATTCTCATCCAGCAGATTGTTCACACGCCCAAGCAGTTTGATCCTCCCCACCCTTAGCGTCTTCTGCCAGCCAATCGATGCACCAAGGACGCCAAACGCTTTCAAGTCGCGCTCGGCAGTAGAGAGCGGGTCGGTGTTGTCCTCGGTCGTGTACCTCCGACCCATCGCGCGATACTCCAGGGTCACTTCAAAGGGTGCTGGGAACCACCCAATGGACGCTCCGCCCTGCGCCTCCGGTTGCAGCGGCAAGACCTTGCCCTCGAAGCGGGGATCAGGCGTCTTGTTGCGAGCCCTCTGCAAAGTCGCATGCCCGTTAACAATCAGATCCTCATCAAGGAGGGAAATCTGCCCCGATAGCTCAATTCCCTTCACGTCTGCCGCGGCCAGGTTATCCGGATAATATTGCCCCCGGAAGTT
>CAZJAD010000011.1:36845-39488 GCA_964543855.1 uncultured Alphaproteobacteria bacterium | reverse complement strand
ACGAACTGAAAACGCGGGTCGCGATAGGCGGCTTTGAAAACGAGCCGTCCGATGCGCCCGAAACCGTTAATCGCAATGCGAGTTGCCATGAGTCTCATCTCCCAATTTGATGACAGAACATTGTCGTCTTCAGAAAGGATTTATCCGAAGAACATTTCCGCGATTTCGTAGAGTTTCATGTCGACTTGCTTGTTCGCCAGAATCGCTTTTTCGATATCGAGGAGGACGATATCTTCCGAGCGCAGGGCGACCATCTTGCCGAATTGACTTTCAGCGACCGCATCCACGGCGCGCACGCCGAAGCGAGTGGCCAGGACGCGATCGTAGGCTGTGGGCGACCCGCCGCGCTGAACGTGGCCCAAGATGGTGACGCGCGTTTCGATGCCGGAACGCTTTTCAATTTCTCTGCCCAAGACCTGCCCAATTCCTCCGAGCCGCACATTGCCAAACGCGTCCGTGCCTTCGCCCGCCAGAACAAGTTCCTTGCCTTTCGGTGCGGCACCTTCGGCAACAACGACGATGGAGAACTTCTTCTGTTTGTGTCGCTTCTTCAGAGTCTGGCAGACTTCGTCGATGTCAAAGGGCACTTCGGGGATAAGAATCATGTCCGCACCACCGGCGATACCTGACATAACTGCAATCCAGCCCGAGTGGCGCCCCATGACTTCAACAACCATTACTCGATGGTGAGATTCAGCGGTGGTGTGCAGCCGATCAATAGCCTCTGTGACAACGGTGACGGCGGTGTTGAAGCCGAAAGTGAAGTCGGTTCCGAGGATATCGTTGTCTATCGTCTTGGGGATCGCGACAACTTTTAGTCCCTGATTGAAGAGTTCCAGGCCGACATGCAGCGTATCATTGCCACCGACAACGACCAGCGCATCGATTTCATAGCGTTGCAGATTGTCCTTTAACCGGCGGACGCCGTCCTTGTCCTTCATGGGATTGGTGCGCGATGTCCCCAGGATCGTGCCCCCTCGATGCAGGATTCCGGAGACAGCATAGAGACCCAAGGGTTCGACATCACCATCGATCAGGCCTTTCCATCCGTTCCGGATGCCCAGAACATCGAATTCATAAGTGACCATTGCCCGTCGGACCACCGCACGGATGACAGCATTGAGACCTGGGCAATCGCCGCCGCCGGTCAAGACTCCAATACGCATTGGGAAAAACCTTTAGCTTACCTTAATTTAAATATTATATCACTATTCGACCTAAAAGTCAAGAAGTGTCCCGCCGGAAGGCTCCGGTCACGCACGACGCGTATCCTCCGATTCCACCAACGGGACTTAGTAAACGAGTGGGACGGAGTCATAGTTTCGCGCCGTGAGGTGGGGCCATGGCGGCGACTGTGTCATATAGCGGGTCGAGGAGAACAGCGAAGCCGACAAAGCCCGGTCTCGCGGCTCGTTAGCTCTAAGTGACCTAAAAACAGGCGATAATGGATTCTGGAGAAGAGACGGGGTACAGAGAAGAGAGGCAGGCGGATTCCGGTGCAATTCGGGAGGCCGTTTGGAACCCAGTGGGTTTCTAAGGAAGTGAGCTAAGATTTTGTAAAACCTAATAAAAGATGGCACTCTGCTTAATAGCGCTGTACTCAAATTTTGAACTATTGTCTTGACAACGCGGGGGCTTTTTGTTATATTAAACCATGCGTTCTGGGTAGAGGGCTGTGCCGGCAGGGCTCCGTGGGTGTTTTGGAGAACTAACCGGCTTTTTTATATAGTCTTAGCGCCACGATAGGGGGTTGAATCAGACTCGGGGACGGGTGGTCAGCTGAAGTCGTTCTGCAAACAGCACAGTCGCCTGTCCGTATCACACGTTCTGCTTCGTTTTTAAGGAGGGTTCAGCAGTTCGTGCTCCAAGGGCGATCATGAGGCAATCGGTCGCTTGGCGGCACGGATTTCGACCCCTGAGTTCATAGAAAACAGAGCCCTGGGATCAGGGCAGGAGTGAAGATGGCACGCACTGCTGCTCGCACGACGCGCACGGTCTCCAGGCCGGGGCGAGGGACGGGTACAGCCAAACGAAGAGCGTCTTCGTCAGGAACGAAGTCAACGAAGTCTCGCGGTGCGACGAAACCGAGAGGCCGGGCGGCGAAAGTCGTCCGAAAGACTTCCCCGAAGAAGCGGGCGGGGTCTCAGCGCAAGGTCAGGGCGGCTTCATCCAAGAAGCGGGCCGGAACGGCGAAACTGAGGCGTACGAAGAGGACCGCCGCACGGGCCAAGAGGTCGGCGAAGTCCTCCGCTTCCACATCCCGGAAGAAGGCTCAAGCTCATGAGAAACAAGGTATTTCCAGGAGAAGCAGATCGAGTGGCGTTCTGGCCAAAGCCAGCAAGAAAGTGGCGGCCCGTCGGCGTCTTCCGAGGCGCAGGCGTGCAGGACCGCGCCTGGTTCGGTGCGCGTCATGTGGGGAACTCGTACCGTGGGTGTCAGTGGATCGGCGGTGTTTTCCCTGTTTGAAGAAGGGCCTGGCTGTGCGGAAACCGGAGGACGAGGTGAGCCTCGTGGTCTACGACCTGGAGGAGTCGGTTTGCTGAGTGCCTGAGAATCGCATTAGGGGCGGAGAGTAGGCTGAAGATACCCTGACTCGGAAGTAGCGAGTCGGGGTTTTTTGTGGGAGATGGGGCATATTCAGCA
>CAZJAD010000011.1:15210-36745 GCA_964543855.1 uncultured Alphaproteobacteria bacterium | reverse complement strand
CCTACACCGGCTCCTATCAAGAAGAAATAGCAACCTCGTTTTACGGGAAGAAATCCCGGCTCGGGCAGTTGCTCGGCCGGGATTTTTGTTTTTTGGCTCGCCTGAGAAGGGGAGTCTCTATCGTCTCTTGCGGTGATTATCGCAGGAGAAGAACCTTGCGGGTTTTGGGGTGGGACGAGCCAACGAGCTCGGGGGCCGCGACGATGAAATAGAGGCCTGTCGCCACAGTCTGGTCCCGTTCATCCCGGCCGTCCCAAGTGACGGAAACTGGCGTGTTTTTCGGCACAACGCCTCGCCAGAGCTGGCGCACGCGTCGCCCCAGAATATTGTACACCATGACCTCAAATGGCTGCGGGCGGCTGGCGGTCAGCCGAATCCGTGTGGTTGCGTTGAACGGGTTGGGATAGGGAGGCTCGAGTTGCCAGTCTTCGGGTGGCAGAGCAAAGGGCGATGACGGCCCAGTGCCTGTGGTGGGCGGCTCTGTTAACCAAGGGTCGAAGAGGATGTTGTCGGGAACGGTATCCCCGCGCCCTTCGGGGTTCAGCGTGGGATGATACGGCCCGGTGGGATCTCCCCAGTAATTCCAGCGGCAATCCCAGACGGGGGGTGGACCGGACAGGCGCTCATGGCTCATGGCGGGTCCGAAATTGCCCTCAAACCAGTTCTGGCGCACCGTGCACAGGGTCGTTCCGTGGGCACTGAGAGCAATGGCAGACCCGTACACCCCCGGCCCTGCCCACAGGGAACGATTGTAGAAGAAATGGTTCCGTTCGATTGTCGCCGGGCATCCGGCCGTGTCCGAGGCTGATGCGGACAGCCCGATTGCCGCCAAGCCATCTCCGACACACTGGATGAAAACATTCTCGGAAATCGTTCCACTCGGCTGAAGGACCTCTATCCCGGCAGCCCCGAGGCCCGTACTGCGGATATTCTCGAACCAGTTGCGCTCGATGACACTCGGGACCTGCCCCGGTCTATTCCTAACATCGAGAGGAGAACCCCAATCCACGGTGCAATCCCGGAAGATGTTGTCTCGTACGGTGACAACGGAACGGTTCACCTCCGCAATCGCGCCATAGTCTTGAGCACCCGGGAAGTGCTCGTAGGTGAGGCGTTCGAAGCTGTTGCCAATGAGCTCCCCCCAGGCGTAGAGGTAATAAGCGCCCATGGAGAAGTTGCCGTAATAGTC
Organism: uncultured Alphaproteobacteria bacterium; assembly: GCA_964543855.1. Classification (GTDB taxonomy): domain Bacteria; phylum Electryoneota; class RPQS01; order RPQS01; family DYHQ01; genus CAZJAD01. Next base: position 35,556 of record CAZJAD010000011.1, on the reverse strand, counting down.
GTGGAACCGGTTGAAGCGGATCACGGCACCGCAGCGCTCCACCCACAGGATATTACCCGCGAGATGGGGATTCTCCGGGTAGTAGCAGCCGTAGTTGTCCGTGATGTCGTTCCATTCCACAACCGGCAGGTCGTCGAGGTTCGAATGCCACATGATGCCGATTAGGCCGACTTTTCCACAGTTTCCGTGGATAAGGTTATGGGCCAGCCGCGGATGCGAAAGCTGTGAGAAAACGGCGGCGAAATGGCAGGCTTCGTTTTCGGTGATAATATTGGAGAGAATCGTAGGGTGAGAAGCAGAGATATAGATACACCCTCCTCTGGGACAGGGGTGCAGGGTGTCGGTGGGCAGAGTGAGTCCGTGACCACCGCTAAGGGTGAAGCCGGAGACGACGGTCGCGCGGCTGTTGCCGTGAACGAAAGTCAAGACGGATGCCGTATCCTCGTCGGCAAAATCGCTGGCATCTATCACGGTGCTGTAAAGCGCCGACGAATCATGAGTGAAGTAGAATTCGCTGACGAGCAGGAAGTCGTGGCCGGGCAGGATCAGTCTTTCAGGATAGACGCCGGGATGCACTAAGACGGTGTCGCCGTGACCGGTGTAGTATAGGGCCCCTGCGATTGTCGGGAAATCACCGGGGACTTCGAAGAGGACAGCGCTGCAGGGCAGCACCAGTATCAGCAGGACAGGAACGAAGGTTTTCGTGCTCATGATGCCTCCCCTTTGTTTGTTCCCATGCCCTTATGGCATCGCTGAGGAGTATTATACACATGGGAACAAGGGATGTCAAGTGCCGTTTGGAGAGTTGAGAAAGAATTGGGAAATAGCGATATTGCATTCGTCACCCCCGTCGCCGTTATCTCTTTGTTTTCAAGATATTGTCATTAGCAGATCATGATGGTTCGAGACCGTGTGCGCGAACAGACCGTGAATAGAGTGCCTATTGGCGCTACTGAGGAATATGATGTGTCTCAGGAGCTTGTGGCGCTGATCGACCTTGGGGCCTTGCGCGGAAATGCGACCCGCCTTCTCGAGCATGTGAGGCCTCGCGGGCTGCTTGCTGTGGTGAAGTGGAACGGCTATGGGCACGGACTGATTCCGTGTGCCAAGGCTCTCGCCAAGGCTGGAGCGACGGGATTCGGAGTCAGCTCTGTCGCTGAGGCAATCGAGCTGCGCAATGCCGGTTTTTCGGGGCTGATTCTTGTCATGACGGACTGGGTTGGCAAGCCACTCAAGCAGTTCGCCCAGTGGGACCTGCATGCCGCCGCCACTTCGTGGTTCAAAGTGGAGTATGTGGCGGCTGGCGCTCGCAAGCTCGGCAAGAGAATCGGCGTGCACATCAAGTTCGATACAGGGCTGGGGCGCCTGGGGATGCCCTGGCAAGAAGCCGGAGATTTATTGCCGCGGATCGCGCGAATGAGGAGCATTGACATCCGTGGCATTTACTCTCATCTTGCCTTCAGCGGCCCACAAGACTTCGCTACGGGCGAGGAGCAGATCGCGAGGTTTAACCAAATTCTTATGCAGGCGAGGAAGTGCGGTCTTGAGCCAGAATGGACACACCTGGCGAATTCAGCGGCCGCGATAGTCTACTCTGATGTGCCGGGCAATCTGGTGCGTGCAGGCATTGCGCTGTACGGACAACCTCCATCCCGAGAGACGGCGGAACTTCTGGCCCTCGAGCCGGTGATGACGCTGAAGGCACCGATTGTGGAGGTTCGCCGAGCGCGTCGCGGGAGAGGAGTGCCTCATCCACTGATTGCCACGGCACCTGTCGATGGCTGGGCCGCGCGCATTCCGCTTGGCAATCGCCACGGGTATCCGAGCACGCTTGCGTACCGCGGCTGTTTTCTCTTTGGTGGTCGCGCGTTGCGACTCCACGGGGCCGTGCTCCGGGATGAATCGTGGCTGTTCGTTCCGGGTCGGAAACCGGAGGTCGGTGAAGAGATCATTCTGTGGGGTCGGCAGGGCAGCCAGACTCTGTGGCTGTATGAGTTGGCTGAGAAGATTGATGTCTTGCCATATGAGCTGCCAACCTGGCTTTCAGCGGAAGTGCCTCGGCACTTCGTGGACGATGGACGATTGTCGCCTGCGTGATTGGCGTTGCACAAAGGCAACCAGCTGATAGGCGGGGCCAAGGAACTTTTGGTGGACTTGTCGGGTATCATGGATGATTATTCCGACGAAAAAGGGACGAAATAGCCCCCTGGTCTGATCTTGGAGGAGAGATGCGCACATTTGCCTCGTTTCTGATAGCGACTTTTCTGATTGTTCAAGTTGGAGGATGCAAGCCGGACAACCGGGCGTCATCCGGCGGAATACCTTCCGATGCCAAGATGCTGAATCTCACGATGACTGACGTGGATGGTAAGCAAATCGACCTTCGGCAGTTCTACGGCAAGGTCGTTATCGTGGATTTCTGGGATACTTGGTGTGGTCCGTGCCGCCGCGAGATTCCTTCATTCGCCCAGCTTTACAGTGAATACAAGGACAAGGGCTTTGTGATGGTGGGTGTGGCGTTTGCACGGAGAGGGAACAAGGCGGTTAAGGATTTTGCCAGACAGTACGGCATGAACTATCCGAACACGATTTTTAACCAAGGCGCGGCGCGACTGTACGGGTCTCCGCCGAGCATTCCCACGACCTACATCATTAATCAACAAGGTGAGATACACAAGAAAGTCGTCGGCTATCACGATAAGGCCTTTTTCGAGAAGGAAATCAAGCAGCTGCTCGGCTCGTGATAGAGTCGATTCTTGGGTTTGACGAATATCCAAGAGATAAAGGTAAGGCCTCAGCAACACATGCTGAGGCCTTTTCTGTTATCATATTCCGCGACCGGAGGTCGCGGGTAGTAAGGGTACCGACGAGACACTCCAGCTGGCGCAGGAGTCTCTTTGTCGGCCGTAAGCAGCCAGCTACGCACAAGAGATTCCGGCAGGGTCAGGGACCCTGCTCGGCGACAAGGACATCCCGTGCGGCGCAGATTGATTCCGGCTGGGTTGAGAACCCTGCTCGGCGATGACGCGTGGAACCCGGCTCGGCAACATGACGGGGCTCGGCGTATCAGAGGGTGACTTTGGTGAGTTCGGTTACGGCCTTTCGCTCCCAATCCATGGCTTGTTCGACGCAGTCCGCACCTGCGGCTCGCCGTTTGGGATCTTTCCAGCGGTGGTAGAAGTGCTGAAGCTGCTTTTCCGTTTCGAGCTTTGGGGATTGCGACCAATTCCATGGTCGGCCGAGCTCACGATCCCAATCATGCCAGGCTTGACAGCACTGGTGATAATAGAAAGCGGCTTTCTCGAGTGCGCCGCGAGTCTTCCCACCGAAGCGAGGCGCCATACGCTCGAAGAAGCGACTGGCGCTGTAACGCGCCGTCCACTGCTGGTAGATCGGTGAGCAGCCCCACGCCGATGCCTTGAGCCCGGTGAAATCCCTGTTCGAATCGCGCAAGTCGCTGGCGAAGGCAAGGTACGCCTTTTCACCAGCAGCGCATGTCGCAAGTTCTCCTGCATGCCACTGATAGACAGCCCGGCGTGCGGCACGCCGCGCAAGGTCTGACTCGGAGAAATCTCCCGACCTCTTTTCGATGATGCGGACGAGTTCGTTTCCTTCGTCGACGGGTTGGCGCCAGTAGGTGAGGTCCATGTCCAGAACCCGGATGCGTTCAGGTCTGGGATTCGGATGAGAGCGGATGATGTGGAAATAGTTTTCCAGTCCCGCCGTACTAACTCCGAAAACCAGCATCGGCTCGCTCAGGCGTGCCAGCGCGGGTTTGCCCGTTTCACCGACCCACCGAGAGAGCACTTGAAAAGCAGTGTGAGTATCCGACGGCGTTGTCTCTTGCCATGTCAAGTGAAGAGCCTTGAAGAGTGTTTCAATCGGAGGTTCAAAGGCCAACTCAAAACACTCCGGGTGGCCAATCGCGTAGATGAACTGAGTCGCGTGACCAGAGACCACGTCCACAAAGGCATAGTCAAGCGGCAGTCCTTCGCTTCTCAAGAGCAGCAGGAGAGGCAGAGACAGCCCGGGCTCGATGGGATCCGTAAGATACGACTCCTTCGAGAGCAAGGCCGGGAAACCTTGTGCGAAGCGGTCTGTCACTTGAGTTCTTGGCATCATCGTGTCGCCAGTGGAGTGGTGGTTTTCTGATTCAAGATACGAAAGCCTCGCCGAAATAGCAAGTAGCTCTGTGGAACCGCAAATGCCTGAAAAAGAAGAGCCCCGACAGGCGTCGGGGCTTTTTCTATGCAGGAGCACTGCTCCGAATTACAGGAGAGACCGCTATCGCATGGGTGTTGTGAAGTCAAGTGAGATTTGATCCCGGCGGCGCTGAGCGATGAAGATGCTGCAACCGGAGGTTTGACGCATTGTGACGACTGGCGCGATGGCCTCGTTGCTCAAACTCACAAGACCACCTTGGCGGAGTGTTCGCGCGCGAAGACGCCAGCGAACGCCTGAGAGCGTGATGCCATGTGCCACCGGCGCTGGCATGACCGAGAGCCGCAGACCTGGTCGCACCGTGCAGGTGAGGGCAGCGGGTCCATGGACGACCCTACCGATGGACTGAGAGGTGATGAGAGTGAGTTCCAGGTCATCGAACTTGGCGAAAGCGCCCAAGGCGTTCAGACTGTGATCCAGCCGAGGCCCGAGAAAACCGGCGACGCAAACGCGCTTCCACGCTCGGCGATGACAGAGCCGAAGGCCTTTGTCCAAGTCCGGTGTCTCCTGCTCCGCCACTCGGACAATTGTAATGCGTCGGCGCGCGGCGGATTTCAGTGTCGACGGAGAGATCGAATCGAGGTCTCCGAGGATGATGTCGGGCCTGAGTCCTTTGCGATCGAGTTGATCTGCAGCTCCGTCAAGTGCAATGGTTCGCCTGGATGCGTCAATGAGCGCGCGGAGGCATTTGCCCGATGGCAAGCTGCCATCGGCCACAAGGAGTGCGTCGTACGAGAGTGATGCGCGTGCTCGAGACATTGGAAAATCAGGTTTTCAAGACGATGAAGGCCAGCATGGGTTGCACCGCGTTTCGGTCGCGGCGCCATGAGCTGAGGGTTGAATCACAGAAGGTGCACGCTTTCGGCATAACGATACTCGACGGTGAGACTCCAGTTGAGATCAAATCGCGCATGACGGCTGCGCTGAGATCCAGATGTATGTTGTCGCCTTCACGCGCCAACACTTCGTCGCCGAAGCGGTTTTTGAAAGCATCGGCTATGTTCCGCCCGACGGGATAATGCCAGGTGCAGATCGTTGGACCGATGGCGACCTTCAAATCGTCAGGATAGCTTTGACAATGAGCGTGGATCGCTTCCACGACCTTTGCCGGCAGGCCGGCCAGAATCCCGCGCCATCCCGCGTGCGCCAAACCGATGACTCCTTTCTTCGCGCTGTAGTAGTAGACGGGCGCACAATCGGCATGGGTTGTCGTGAGGATCAAACCGGGTTCGTTGGTAATCAGGGCATCGGTTTGAGGAATGCGTCCGTTAGCCGTGGCCGCGCCGGTTCCTTTATCCTTTGCGACCACGTGAGCCACACGGTCGCCATGGACGAGCTCCGGCCCCACGCAGTCACCAAGTCTCAGGCCCAACCCCACCAGGAAATCGCGACGGTTACGCGCGACTTCAGCCACTTCATGACGATTGAAAGACATGGCGCCATGACGCCGCGTCGATAGACCGAGAATGACTCCTTCCCAATCGGGCAGCAATTGGTGCGACATTCGGGAGACCTCGTCACGAGGAAGGTCGGGCGGGTGGAGGCGTTTCCTCCTGTCTCATGCGCGAGATAACTGTGCGGAACTCGCGTTCGAAGTGGTGAGCTCCGCGAGTGCATTCGGCGCCGATAACGGCTTGCACCCGACCGTCGGGCAAAGGCTCGAGCCGAACCCAGAACTGGCGATGAACCAGATAGAAGGCTAAAAGCAAGCCAACGGTCATGATGATGAATCCCGCCCAGATGACCGTGACTCCCTCATCGCGACGGAACTGGAGAATGGTGCGCAACTCCTCGGTCGCGACCGGACCGGTGATGTCCATAATCTGGAAGAGAAACGGCACACGGTCGTCGAAACCTCCATGAAAGGCGAATCTCTGGAAGAGCACGGTGCTGCCGAGCGAATCGGCGCCTCTGAAAACATGCACCCGGACAGCGGGATTATTCATGTGGGCAGATAGAGAATGATCTTCGCCCGAGGCTCGGCGGTAATCGGGATAGAAGCCCGCCGCTCTCATCGAGTAGGTGTCGGCGAAGTGTGCGAGGCCGCTCATAGGCAAGTGGATCGTGTCCACGATTGTGCTGTCTGACGCCCTCATAACCTGCACGAAGGCCGTATCGAACCTCGCCAAGACGCGCGGCATTCCCGGCTCGTATGAGCTCTGATAAACCCGCCAACCCTTGTGCCTGAGCGGATGATTCACCTCAATGCGAGCGCGACGCACGACCTGATTCTCCTCCAGAACCGAGACACTAGCGATGTAGTCGCTGATGTTGCCGCTGTCGTAGTCGTGATCGAAGCGGTTCTTCAGCATGCCCGCCGGCACTTCGATCCGCTGGGAGACACCGCGTTCCCGAAACACTTCGACGAGCCAAACCTCGCTTTCAGTCTGTCTTAAGGTGCGTCCGAGAAATTCCTCGCCTACGAGCACGGTTTGTCCCGGGGCCAACGGGTAGTATTCCACGCGGAAACTGTCGACTCGAACGGCGAAGGGAATCTCGTATGATGCAACGGTGTCGCCTGGAAAGGCTCCCACCTGGAACTGGCGCACTCCGAGGCTGGCCAACAGTGCTCCGACCGCCAGAAGAAACATGCCCACATGAGTCAGGACGGATCCAAGGTGAGCGTATTGTCCCCGTTCACCTCGCCAGAGTTGACCGGTGTCGTCTTTCTCTTCCTGTCGGTTGAATCCCGACGGCCAGTTTGCCGCGAGGGTTTCTGGAGAGATGGCGGCAACCGTTGCGTGGAGCGGCAGCGCTTGAACGGCGTTCTTGCCCAAGCGCGCAGGACCGCGAGCCAAACGGCTCAAGATACCCGGAATACGCTGGATGAGACAGGCGAGAAGGCTGACGGACAGCAGGGCGACGAGGAATCGATACCAAGGAGCATGGAACGGGCGCGTCAGGCCGATTCCTTGAAGGAAAGTCATCCCTCGCTGCCCCAGTTTGGACCAGACGAACTGAGCCCACGAGGATGAGCTTGGATGGTCAGGCAAAAACTCTTCGACGAAGAGCCCGAAAACTGAAATCACTGCCAGGATAATCAGGAGCCAGATGGCGAACTTCATCGAGGCGAGCGTGGCCCAAAGGCGCGTTACCAATGAGCGTCGAGGTGCTGTGTTGTCTCCCTTCATGGGCGGTAGAGTTTGTGAGAATGAATGTAGGCTTCGACAGGCTCCGGCACCAGATGGCCGATAGGCTCTCCTGCTGCCACCCGAGCGCGCACTTCGGAGGCGGATATATCTATTTGTGGACTCTTCAAGACACGCGTGCGCGTCAAGAATCGCTTTGGTACACGGGCGAGGTCGCAGCCGGGTCGCGGCAGAACGGCGATCCTGCAATCGCGATAGAGTGCTTCCGGGTCCTTCCAGGTCTCGAGTTCCAACAGCGCGTCGGCACCGATGACAAGCCAGCAATCTTCGGGCGAGATACCTCGTGTCTCGAGCACGCGACGGACGGTATCCGTCGTATAGGCCGGGCCCTTGCTCTCCTCCTCGATCGTCGCGAGCTCAAACGCCGGGAAAGCTTTCAGGGCCAGGCGCACCATTTCACGGCGATGCACATAGGGTGTGAGCTGCTCGGCAGGTTTGTGAGGGGGAAAGGGATTCGGGATCAGAAGAACGCGATCCAAGGCAAGCTCGCTTGCCGCCGCGCTCAGTGTGAGAAGATGACCGTTATGGATGGGGTCAAATGATCCCCCGAAGAGGCCGAGTTTCACGAGTCACTGACGCTCCTGGTTACGGATATCCGCGAGAAGCGCCCGCGCCATCGCGTTCTCTTTTCGACCGGGGTATTTTGTCAGGAATTTCTGCAGTTCCTCGGCTGCGCGGATATGGTCCTTCAGGGCGAGGAAACACTTTGCCTTTAAGAATTGCGCTGCGCCAGCCCACCGGGTGTCGTAGTAATCGGCGAGAACCACATCCGCGCAGAGGACACTTGAGGCATATTCGTTCATTTTGAAATAGAGGAGGGCCGCCGCGTATTCTTTCCGTCCGAGCTTGTCTCGACACTGGTCGATGTAATTCTGAGCATCAGGTTGCAGGGGATGATCGCCATAATCTTCCAGGAACCGCTGGAATTCGTCCAAGGCCTTTGTCGTGTATTCCTGATCCAGCGCATAGGAGGGCGCCATCTCGAAGTAACTCAGGGCGACATAGAATTGGGCGTTTGGGGCTACAGGACTTTGCGGATAGCGCTGTCCGAGGCGCTGGAACTCGTCGGCGGCTGTCAGGTAGTCACGCATCTGAAAATAGGTCAGGCCCAAATAGAATTTAGCCGAATCGATGATGGCCGTGCCGGAGTAGTTCAGCACAATGTCTTTCAGGGCTTGCTGCGCTTTGTAGTAGCGCTCTCTTTCGTAGAGATGCAGTGCTTTGCGAAAGCTCAGCTGTGGACCCAGGAGCTCCGTCTGGCGCACTGACTTCGCACACCCGGAGAATAACACACCGAGGAGAAGCCACCCGACGACAGACGAAACAGAAACTGTTTTCTTGATGCCCATCATTTCCTTAAGAATTGTCACGCAGCGCGGCCGAATGAGCGTCCGCGAAATGTTGTTTCTATCGGCTGCGGAGGGTGAAGAGCAGGAAAAAGGATGTCCCAACCGCCACCACAAGAACGAGCGGCACCACCCATGTCCGCATGGTCGAGTCTGACCGGCTCACGCTATCGGCCTGTTGCACCTGCTCCGAACCCGCGTCCGCGACCTGGACTTCTTGCTCGTTTAGCGAGATGCGGGTCGAGTCGAGCGACTCCCCACAAGCGACAACGGAACAGATCAACAGAACCAAGAACAGAGATTTCATAAACGATATCGATCGTTGAATGCGAGTATCGTCGTATCGGTCAGTCTGCGGAATGTCGCAGAACTCTCAGAGACGCCATGCAAGAGTCAAGATGCCGGTGACGGAAAGTGGAGTCTGCTTTCGGTAAATGACCCCAGCCGCCAGTTGAATGATATCGTCGGGACAGGTGAGGCGCCGCGCTTGCCGACGCAGCCAGTTTGCGTCCAGCAGGCCCAACCCTGCGGTCCATGCCCATCTATCGGACCGAGAAAACTGGGTCCCTCCTGCTCGGATTGCCACCGCTCGCACAGGCCTCCACTCAATCCCGGCATGAGGCTCCAAGAAGGCCCGCTCGGACTTCTGAGCGAGGTTCATAAGCTGGAACGATACCGAGAAATCGGTCTGTTTCCATGTCAAGGCTGCGCTCGTCGTCTGGTCGCCGCGCCGATCGAGGGGATGCGTCGAGAAATTGCCTTCGGGAGGGAATTTCTGGTATTGCAGGCCCACATGAACATTTTTTCGGCGCAGAATAACGCCATAGCTGTGGGCATTGGCCAGCCCATGACGGCCTTCGTAGAAGCGGTCCACCCGGCCGCCGACAGCCACCTGAGGATGCAAATAGAGCTTGAATAAGAGCGAGTTGCGATGCAGTCCGGAAAGCGGATCCTCTTCATAAGTACGATCCGGCGGCAGGTCGTGTTCCCTCAAGACCGGTTCGGTGAAGAACGCTGCGAAGAGGAAGATCGACTTCTGCAGACCGATGCCATGCACCAGCAGGCGCGCGCTGTCAATAATTTTGTCCGGTGTACTTACGGTCCCGCTTTGCCAGAGTTCGCTGATTTGCCCGACCGATGCCGGGTGAATCAGCACGGCCACCCGTCCCGTTTCTGACGGTGCGAAGAGTTCGAGACCGGCAGGGTTCATGCTCGCGGACTGGGGTGGGTAGCTCAGGGCGCCGGTGCTCCCCCCCAAGGCAAAGTCGCGGGCCGCCACAGGATTGGGAATCAGGTAGCCCGTGTGAACCTGGGCCCAAGCCGGGCTCAGAGCCAACAAGCTTAGCAGGGCGACACACAGGCTCAGCAATGTCACGGACTCCCTCGATGCCCCGATGGCGTTCCCTTCCGCCAGCAGACAAGGATTGCTCCGACCGCCAAGGCAGCCAAGATTAGCTGTAACCAGGCGGCGTAGCGAACGGCGAAGGTGATGCCAGCGTTGAACGGCAGTTCGGCCACCAGCGCACTTCGCCTCCCCCACCCGGCCTTACAGACGACCCGCCCTGCGGGATCGATGAGCGCGGAGATACCGGTGTTGGCGGCACGAGCAATGCTGCGACGCGTTACAATGGCCCGCAGGCGGGTTAATGCCAGATGCTGATAAGGCCCGGAAGAATTGCCGTACCAACCGTCGTTGGTCATGTTGACCAAGATGTTGGCGCCCCGTTGCACGAATCTCGACGCCACTTCCGGAAAAACGACTTCAAAGCAAATAAGGCAACCGACTCGCGCATCCGGAACAGGCTGGAAAATTGTGAGCACCTTCCCTTGCGCAAATTCGGCCTGGCCGAGCCGTATCGCTCCAAGAAAGGGGAACCAGCGTTGCCCCGGGATCCGCTCGCCGAAGGGCACCAAGTGCATTTTGGCGTAGCTCGGCAGGTCACGCGACCCCGGTATGACCTGAAAAGCCGCATTCAACGGGAGCTCGTCGCCTTGCCGGTTTGCTTCGTAGTCTATGGCGCCGGTCAGGAGCGGGACGCCGACACTATCGACCCAGCGATGTATCTCACTGCGTGCCCAAGGCCGCAATCGCAGGGCAACGGGAATGGCTGTTTCCGGCCAAACCAGAAATGCGGGCTGGGCGGCGAGCGCGATCTCCGACTGCGTCTGATAGAGCAAGAGGGTTTCGTCGGCCGGCATGTCCCATTTTCGATGAGCCGGAATGTTCGCTTGAACGACTCCGACGCGAATGTGCTTGGTGAAGTCCAGTGCACTAAGTCGAAGGGCGCCGTAGATCCACGGAATCACGAAGATGACGGCAGCGAGAGCGATGATTGTGCGGCGCGTGGTGCCCTTAAGACGCAGAGCGAGAAAAATGAGGGTGTTGAGCAACACGACCCAGAACGATGGGCCGAAGACACCGGTCAGGTCGCTGAGTTGACAGGGGAGCAGCAACCCGACCTGTGAGAGCGCCCAAATCGGCCAGCAGAAACCGATTTCGCCCAATCCAAAGAACATTTCAAAGCTGACATAGACAACGGGAAGAAGAAACGCTCCCCATATTCCGACGCGGCGCATCGCCCAAGAACAGGCCGCAGCCGATATGGCCCAGTTGAGCGCCAGAATTGCCACGGTCGCGAGCATCGACGCCCACGCCAGCGCCGGGGGTGCACCGCCGTTCAGACCAATCCAGTAGCAGATGCCGCCGAAGAAAACGACGCCTGCCAGGTAGGCGCGGCCGAAAACCTTACGGGGCTCAAGTCCGTGGCAGGCACCGAGAAAAGGAACAAGACAAACCCAAGCGAGAAAGCTGAACGGCAGGGGGGGGAAACTCAGGACTCCAAGAACCGCCGCCAGGAGAAATCCAAATCGTACCACTCCGCTGTGCACCTCAGGACTCGGCCACCGCCACTTCCCGGCCCTCCGTCACGCTGCGATAGGTCGCTTCTACGACCGCCATTATTTCGACAGCTTCCTCGATGGACGAGATGGGCTTGCGCTTGTGCTGGATGCATTGGATGAAGTGATCCACCTCGAATTCAAATGATTTCTTGTAGAGATCCATTGGCTTGAGTTGCTTTCCGGGTGTTACATTGACGAGCTCGCCGTGCATCTCCTTTGTAATCTTCGGAGGGTTCAAGGCGGCGGCTCCCTGGGTGCCGTAGAAGATCGTGTAGGCCACGGTTTCGTCAGACATGAGAGACCAGGAGGTGTCGACGGTCAGACCGACTCCTCCGCGGAGCCGGTAAAAAGCGAATAACGAATCCTCGACTTTCCTGCCCGGGACGGAGCGGGCCGCTATCGCGCCGACGGTCTCGACCTTTGGGTTTCCGAGGAGCCAGAGACAGACATCCAGCATCTGGATTCCGAGGTCCATCATGACTCCGCCCCCGGAGATCTTTGGGTTCCGCACCCAAGTGGGACGACTCCACTTGCCCTTTCTTTTCAGCCATCCGGCGCGGACATGTATGATTTTGCCCAGTTCGTTGGCCTCGATGAAGTTCTTGATGATCATCGAATCGGGGCGGAAGCGGTGATTCATGGCGACCATAAGGATGCACTTGGCTTTCGCCGCGGCGGCGGCCATGCGCACGGCTTCAGCGTGAGTGCGTGCGGCCGGCTTTTCAACGAGCACGTGTTTGCCGGCGGACACAGCCGCCAATGCGAGGGCCATGTGGGAGTTGGTCGGTGTGCAAATGAGAACAGCTTCCAGTCCCTCGGCCTCCAAAAAGCGTTCGACATCCCGGAAGAAGAGGGGAATCTTGTTCTTTTGTGCCACCAGGGCCGCTTTGTTTGCATCGAGGTCGCAGATGGCAATGAGCTCTGCATCCGGGTGCTTTCGCAACAGAGGGATATGAACGACTTGCGCCATCCCTCCGGCACCGAGAATGCCAATGCGGATTTTCTTGGGCATAGAGTTACTTCATATCGACTGGTGTTACCACCAGAAAGGATCGGGGCTGTCCAAGGATGTCAGCGATGAGCGTCAAGATAGCTTTGAAGCATGAGAACAGCGGCAGCCATATCGAGTCGGCCGCGCTGCTTCTTTTCGGAGAGACCGGCTAATCGCGCTGACTGACTTGCCAACCGGGTCGTGAATCGCTCGTCCCATCGCTCGACCGAAATGCCCTCGGCTTCGAGTCGGCCGATGAAGCCATCCACGACGCGTGCTTTTGGACCGACCTCACCGCGCAGGGTCAGCGGATAGCCGACAACGACGCGGTGGATGTTCTCATCTTCAACCAGTTTCTTTAGCTGACGGATGGTTTGCGGACCCTGGTATGTCCAGGTCGCAAGCCCCACGGCAACTCGCGCCTCTTCGTCAGAGATGGCAATGCCGAGTCGGCGAGTTCCGTAGTCAATCCCCAGCAGGCGCGGCAATGCCTACGAGTCCTCCAGGGGCCTTTTCAAGGCTTCTTTCAGGAGTTTTCCCGGCTTGAAGTGCGTCTTGCGGCGGGCAGCGACATAGATGATCTCGTTCGTCTTGGGATTGCGAGCTTTCGGTTTTGGCTTGGTCTTCTTGACCTCGAAGACACCGAAATCGCGAATCTCAATGCGGAGTTCATCCTGTGCCTCGGCCATGATCTCCCGAAGGGTCGTGAAGACTTCATTGACGATTTTGGCCACGGTGTCAGGTCGCTCGCCGCTTTTTTGGGTTACCTTTTCGACAACATCCTTCTTAATAAAGGTATGCATGGAGGTTCCTCCGGCGTTTGCTCGCGCGTTTTAACAGATCTTGCTATTTGTTCTATTTCTCAGTTGACAAATCTTCGCCAATTCGCTCGACATGGAAGATGCCGCGAACGGCCAGCATTCGTTTGATAACCCGGGTCAGGTGCGGCAGGGATTTCACCTCGACAACCATGTGGCCGATAGAGATCGCATCTTCCTTTTTCATATCGAGAAAGATGATATTCACATCCTGAGACGCGATGGCTTCGGTGATGTCGCGCAGAAGGTTTTTGCGGTCTTCAGCCATGACACGGATGCGAGCATTGAAATGGGTATCGCGATCAACATCCCACTCCACGATGATGTTGCGCTGAGGCTGGCGCATGAGCTGGGAGATGTTGGGGCAATCCAGGCGATGGATGGAGACTCCACGGCCGGTGGTGATAAATCCCGTGATTCGATCCCCGGGCAGTGGCTGGCAGCACTTGCCGAAGTGCACGGCCACATTCTCCAGGCCGTGGATCCGCACTCCACCTTCCACGCCTTTGACCTTGCGGATCACGCGTGTCAGGAGGGATTCAGCGACTTCGGGTCGATCGCTCGGAAGCAACTTTCGAACAACACCCGGGACGGAGATGTCTCCCGAACCCACCGCCGCATAGAAGTCAGGCAGGTTGCTGTGCCCGAAAGAGAGAGCGACTTCTTCCATCTCCTTTGTGGTCTTCCGGAGCCGCAGTTTCGTCAGTTCACGCTGGATAATGTCCTTGCCCAGACGAACGGATTCTTCGTAGTGTTGTTCTTTGAGCCACTTCTTTATCTTGGACCGTGCACGGGATGTGGTGACGAATTTGAGCCAGTCGGGATTCGGTCGCTGGTTGGTCGATGTGATAATCTCCACGACGTCGCCTGATTTCAGCGATCGGGAGAGGGGAGCGATCTGGCCGTTGACCTTAGCGGCCATCGCATGGAGTCCGACGCCCGTGTGCACGGCAAAGGCGAAGTCCACCGGGGTGGCCCGCTGAGGAAGCGTGATGAGCCTGCCGCGCGGCGTGAAGACGAAAATTTCATCCTGGAACAGATCGATCTTCAGGTTCTCGAGGAACTCGCCTGACGATGAGCTCTCGTTCTGGGAATCCAAGAGTTGGCGGATCCAGGCCATTTGACCATCCAACTCATCTTGACGCGACGAGCCTTCTTTATAGCGCCAGTGTGCCGCGATGCCATACTCGGCTGTGCGATCCATTTCTTCCGTGCGAATCTGCACCTCGACTTTGCGACCGTCCGGTTCAAAGACACTCGTGTGAAGGGACTGGTACATATTCGACTTCGGCGTCGCGATGTAATCGTAAAACTGGTCGGGAATCGGCGTAAAAAGCGAATGCACAATCCCGAGAACGAAATAGCAGTCCTCTACTCTCTGGACAACGATGCGAATCGCGATCAAGTCGAGAATTTCATCAAAAGTGTAACCTCGAATTCGAATTTTATTATGAATACTATAGAGGTGTTTGGCACGCCCGAAGACCCTCGCTTTGATGCCCAAACGGCTCAGCTCTTCTTTGATCGGCTCCAGAACAACTTGGACCATGGCCTCGCGTTCGTCGTGGGTCAAGGCCACCTTCTGGGCAAGCTCGCGATAAGCCCTCGGTTCGAGCACCTTGAAGGCCAAGTCCTCGAGCTCCCATTTGAATCGTCCGATGCCCATGCGATGAGCCAGAGGGGCGTAGACATCTCGCGTCTCCAAGGCGATGCGCTCCTGGGCCTTGCGCGGGAGGTGCGAGATCGTGCGCATATTATGGATTCTATCAGCGAACTTGATGACAATAACGCGAAGGTCCTTCGAGATCGACAGCAGCATCTTGTGGAAGTTGGACGCCTGTTTTTCCTCGGCGGATTCGTACTTCAGCTCGGGGATCTTCGTCACGCCGTCCACGAGCATTGCAATTGTCTCTCCGAACTCCGAGTGCAACTGCTCGAGGGTAATCGGGGTGTCTTCCACGGTATCGTGCAGAAAGCCAGCCGCGATGGTGGTGTCATCCATCCCGATTTCCGCCAGCAAGCGAGCGTCCTCAATCAGGTGAATAATGTAGGGCTCTCCCGAAAGGCGGAATTGTCCCTGATGGGCCTGATAAGCAAAGCGAAACGCACGATCGAGGAGTGCCACATCCGTGTCAGGCCGTTTCGAGATCATCATGCCCGCGATTTCTCGGAAGGCTTCGACATGCTGCGGCTCCATTTGCCGGTAGTCAGGATGCACCAGAACCTGGTCTATCCTGTCGGAGTCTTGAAGTGCAATTACACTCATGATGTCGTCAAGTCGATTGCCTAACGGCCTGCTCCATCTACTCGATATCTAAAAGGGTGATTCTTCGTCTGACGGCACTCCCGTTTCTTCCTTTCCTTCGGGAGTCGGGGGTATCTCTTCGGCGAGGTTGCTGAACTGAGCGTAAGCGTTGACAAAACTGAGCAAGAAACTTCCGGTCGGGCCGTTTCGATTCTTGGCGATGATTACCTCGGCGATTCCCTCAGAGTCGTACTCGCGATCCTGAAACTTGAATTTCTTGTTTTTGTAAAGGTCGGGATAGAGCGCCGGGCGATAGATGAAGAGCACGACATCGGCATCCTGTTCGATGGCACCGGAATCACGCAAATCCGAGAGCATCGGCCGGTGCTCTCCGCCTCGGTGTTCTGGGCCGCGCGAGAGCTGCGAGAGTATCACCACCGGCACCCTCAGTTCCTTGGCCAGCTTCTTCATCGAGGCACTGACGAAGGCCACCCATTGCTGCAGATTCTCCACTAATTTGGGAGGTTGAACAAGCTGCAAATAGTCGAGAATCACCAAGCCGATTCGATGTTCGATCCAGAGCTGTCGGGCCCGTGCGCGAATCTCGGTGATCCCGATTCCCGGTGCATCATCGATGTAGATTGGCAGTTCCGAGAGGCGAGCCGCGGCGGCCGAGAGTTCCTCCCATTCCTCATTCCGCAGCTTGGCACTGGAGCGCAAACGCATGCTATTGATATGCGCATCCGCCGAGAGAAACCGCTGGGCAATCTGGCTCATGTCCATCTCGAGAGAGAAAAGCGCCACCGGTCGGTCATGCAGTGCGGCAGCATTACGGGCGATATCCAATGCCAAGGCCGTTTTGCCCATTGAAGGCCGCGCGGCAACCACAATGAGCTCGCCCGGCCGAAAGCCGGCTGTGAAATCGTCCAACCGGTCAAACCCGGTGCCGACGCCTGTAACATATCCTCCACGCGCCTTGATCTTCTCGATTTGGTCCACGGTTTCATGCATGACGGCACGCAGCGTTTGAGCTCCTCCCAAGTGACGCTGCATGACTTGAAGAAGTTGCGCGTGCAGTTTCTCCAGCAGCTCTTCCGAACGAGCTCCCGGTTCGTAGCCAGCGCCCGCGGTTTGGGCTGCGAGCGAGATGATGCGCCGCAGGACAGCCTTTTCCAGAACACTGCGAGCATAGTACTCGATATTCGCCGAACTCGGAACGGCTTCTGTGAGTTCCGACAGATACAGCTCGCCTCCGATCTCTTCGAGCTTGTCCATTTGGCGCAGCGTTTCGGTCATGGTCAGCAGATCGATGGGTTGATGGGCATCGTCGAGTCGGACCATGGCACTGAAAATCGTCGCGTGAATCGGCCGGTAGAAACAGCTTTCATCGAGCATGTCGCGGATGCGCACGAAGCTGTCGGAGTCGATCATCACGGCACCCAGGACAGCTTTTTCCATGTCCACGGCTTGCGGCGGGACTCGCCCCGCGACTTCATCCACGACTGAGCTTTGAAAAGGTTCGGCGCTCATCAATATCTCACCAGGGTGATTTCAAGTCATCATACATGCGACGCAGCATTGCGAAATCTTCGCGCCCTATGTCCGTCGCATTCGGATTGCGCAGATAGTAGGCGGTATGATAGGTAATGAATACCTGTACTCCTTGCCATGAAAAAGTGCGGCCTCGAAGGGCTTTCATGCTGTCTTTGACTCCGAGGAGGACCTGTGCAGCGAAGCGACCGACGCAGACGAGAATTCTTGGGCGAATGATCGAGAGTTGCGTCAGGAGATAGGGCTTGCAGGTCTCGATTTCATCCGAGGCTGGGTCGCGGTTTTCAGGCGGACGACATTTGAGCACATTGCAGATGTAAATATCTTTTCGGCCAAAGCCCACTTCGTGGAGGAGCTGGTCGAGGAGTTTGCCGGCACGCCCGACGAATGGTACGCCCTGCAAATCCTCATCGCGTCCGGGAGCCTCGCCCACGAAGACGATATCCGCCTTCGGATTTCCATCACCGAAGACGAATTTGGTGCGCGTCTCTCCAAGAGGACAGCGGACGCAATCTCGAATCTCTTTCTCAAAATCCGCCAAGGATGTCGGAAGCGGATCCAACGCTCCGCGAAGAGTGTGCAGCCGCGATTCCTTGGGTCGCGAGGGCAAATAGACCTCGTCCTCGAAGAGAGACTGTTGTTCGAAATAGCGGTGCGCAAGCTGTCGGGCTTGCTCAACGGAATCGCGGTCCTTGGTCATTGCTTCTTTTTCTTTGACCTGCCCTTGTGAGTTCTCCGGCGCGGCCTGTGAGCCGATTTCGAAGCCGCCGGTGTGGCTGCCTCTTTGTCGCTGGGCGCTGCCTGTGGTGGCTGGGCCGGACTCTTCTCGCGAGACTTTCCTTCGCGCCAGAGATGCGTTACGCGGTGGAGAATGGCGCGGGCGACTTCTCGCTTCGACGAAAGCGGCAACCCTTCCACTTCGCCGTCACGACCGATGAGCAGCACCTCGTTGGTTGGAGAGCCGAAACCTGATCCAGCCTTGAGAGGATTGTTGGCGATGACCAAGTCAAGCTTCTTTGCATGCAGCTTCTTCAAAGCGTTCTCGAGGAGGTTCTCAGTCTCCAAGGCAAAGCCAACGACGATTTGCCTAGGATTCGATCGCGGAAGGCGAGCCAAGATGTCCTGTGTCTGATTCAAGGTGACGGAAACCGACGGCTGGCTCTTCTTGATCTTTGCGGGCGATGTCTCGGCGAACGTGTAGTCGGAGACAGCCGCGGCCATGAGCACGATGTCCGCGCTCCTGGCTTCTTCATCGACGACTTTGGCCATTTGACCGGCGCTGGTGACGGATCGCAGGCGAACTCCGACGGGTGGCACGAGTTCGGTCGGTCCGTGCACGAGTACGACGGCCGCGCCGCGCTCCCGCGCCTCCTCGGCCAAGGCAAAACCCATGCGTCCCGTGGAACGGTTCGTCAAGATGCGAACCGGGTCCCAAGCTTCCTCGGTACGACCCGCGGTCACGAGAACGCGCACTCCATGCAGGTCATGCGGCGTGGTGATCAATCGAGCCACTTCACGAAAGATCTCGTCAGGCTCCTGCATACGGCCCACGCCGGATTCTTCTCCGGGGCGTGCCATTTCGCCCGTTGCGGGCTCGAGGATGTAGTAACCGCGCCCCCGAAGCGTTCGAAGGTTCTCCTGCGTGGCGGTATTGGCCCACATGCGGTGGTTCATGGCCGGCGCGAGAACTCGCAGGGAGTCGAAGGTGAGCATCGTCGTTGTGAGCAGGTCATCGGCGATGCCAGCCGCCAGTTTCGCAATGTGATTGGCCGTTGCCGGAGCAACCAGAGCCAGCTCAGCCCAGGTTGCCAATTCGGTGTGCCAGGGCGAGACCTCCCGGCCATCCGGGAACATCTCGGTATATACCGGCCGCGCGGTCAAGGTTTCGAAGGTCAGCGGCGTCACGAATTTCGCGGCGGCGGAGGTCATGATCACCTGAACCTCAGCACCGGCCTTGATCAGAAGTCGGCAGAGGTAGGCCGATTTGTAGGCCGCGATGCCTCCTGTGATTCCCAAGAGGACACGGTGGCCGATCAGATCCATGGGCGACTCACTCTTCATGATCCCACTTCACATCCCCGCGCAACATCTCCTTCATCGCTTGGATCGGCGGTTTTTCCAATTGCAGTTGTGGGCGTTCCTCCGGCTCGAACACGGGCATTTCGTCGTCATCGCCCAAGGTCTCGGTGGCCTGTTGCTCCAGCATCTCCGTCTGGCCAAGCGCCCGGTCAATCTGCCGCTTCTGCAGCTCGCCTATCTGACGAGACCTCTTAGCAATAATGAGAATCGTCTCGAAGATATTCTCTGCCTTTCCTTCGAAATCCTCAGCCAGGAATATTCGTTTTTCCATGGTTTGTTATCTCTCCATTCGTCGTGTCAGAGTTGTTTGGGGAAGTGATCCCCCCGAGTTATTCAAGAGTCCGTTATATGAAATCTCTCTTGCGTTCCAAGAAAGTGAAATAGCCTGCTTCACCGTTTGCTTCATCAACCAACCACACGGAAGTCAATCGATAATTGTCCCGAACAAGCTCGTCCAGACTACCGCCGAAGCTGGGACAATCGAGAGGCCGGGGACTCAGGTTTCTGTCAAACATGAAATAGGTCGGCTGTTTTGAAAAGGTGTATGCCAGGTCTTCCTTTTCATGTCCGGGGAGCCGCTCGCTCAAGCTCGGCCGCTTAGGCTTCTGATGAGCGATGTACGGATCGACAATCCCATTCAGATCGAGGACACGCATGTTGGCATAGTAACCTATCGCGCCAATTGCGCCGGTTGCGAGGCTTTCATCGGGACTGCGCTTGTATTCGTCAAGGAACTTCCCGATGAGCGTCAATCGGGCCACATGCCATCGTTCGGTTTGCACGCCCCGGAAATGGCCGTGCTGATACGGCGGCTTCTCAAAGAGCTTCTCTTCAAGGGGCGTGGATTGAAGCCCCGTGGCAACGCACGCGAAAACAAGCAGGCCTATTGCCACAATCCTTTTTCGAAGTGAGGGCGCGATGGCAAAGAACAGGTTGCGTGCGATGAGCGCGAAAAGCAAGTAGACAAGAGGCAATACAGGCACGAAGAACCGGTACATGGCCATGTAATCGCCCCCGACACAGACGATGTAAAGCGCGTAGACCA
>CAZJAD010000011.1:13545-15110 GCA_964543855.1 uncultured Alphaproteobacteria bacterium | reverse complement strand
AAACCGAAGTACTGCCATCTCCATGCGAAGTAGATCAGAAATGGAATCCCATAGAGAAGAACGGGAAACACGAAGTCCCTGCACGAATTCTTCGATTCGCCGACCGCCACGGCCAGACTCAAAGCGAGCACAATGCCAAAGATCATCAGCCCTTCGGGCCTTGTAAGCGTCGCCACAAGCAACGCGATGGAACAGGAGTATAGTGATCTACGAGTGCGGAATCGCCAATAGCTCGCGCAATAGTAACACCCTGCCACAACAGCCAAACAGAACAGACTCGTTTCCATGCCACTCGAAGCCCAAGTGGCAAAAGGGCCGGAAACGGCAAGAAAGAGACAGGGAATCAGAGCAAGAATGTTGTCGCAGTCAAATAGTCTCCGGGCGAACTGATAAGTGAAGACAATAGTCGCCACGCCCGCGAGTACACCCACGACCTGTGCGAACAGGGGCAGATCGAGGCCCAGTTTGAGCGCCAGAGCGCAGAGAATCAGCCACAGGAAATTGGAGTAGCCCTCAACGGGGCCTCCTCCGATATTCCAGGTGAGCCCGTGTCCGCCGGCCAAGTTCTTCGCAAATCGAAAAGTGATGAAGGCATCTTCAGCGACACAATTCAAGTAGACCGCGTGGAGGACGAAAGCCGCAACGATGCCCAACAGAAGAAGACCTGACCAGAGAGTGACCTTCACTCAGAGCCCTTGCGATTGGCGATGCCAAAGAACCCGAAAAACCCAAAGAAGCCGTAAAGCCCGTACAAGCCCGGATTGCCGAGAATTGTCCCCAGCAATCCCAGAAGTCCCAGAAATCCGAAGTAGCCGAGATTTCTCATTTTCAGTCCAGTTTGTGATTCAAACTATATCTGTTCCGGGCGAATCAGGCGATTCGCAACGGCGCAGTTTCGGCCGGGCCCGAAAACCCGGCTCGGCGGAATCTCGGACGGCCTCACCATCTTACGAATCGTCCGTCGTCGATGGCTTCCCCGAGTCTCTTGACCCTATCTTCGAGCCAGCCGATTCTGTCGACCTCGCTCGCATCGATCTCGGGGATGTATGGTTTGATGTCCAGAAGCGGCGTGCCGTCGATGATATCGATATCGCGAATGTGGAGCGTGTTGCCCACGATCTTGTCCAAGCGAACGACAGAAACGCCAATGGGATTCGGGCGCGACGGGGCGCGTGTGGCGAAGACGCCGTGCTTTCGGTCATCCAAATAGGGTTTGACCTCGAGAGAATATCCTTCCGATTGGTGAAAATGATAAATCAGAATTATGTGCGAGAAGCCATCGAGATCCTTCACGCCGTCTGCATACTTGGGAAAGACCTCGACCGTTCCCGCAATACCTTTCCCGCCTTTCGCCTGGATCGGCGTTCCTTTCGGCTCCGCAAAGGGGGAATGGATAACGCCGATGGAGGTGTATTCTATTGCATTCACAGTCGAATCTTGACTCACACGACTTGCTATCGTAGGCCGTGCGAATGAGCAGTGTTCTCTACAATTCTGTCATTAAGCTCGCCGACGATTCTATCGAGGGAGTCGTTGACGACACGGATGTCGAATTTGTCGGCCTG
>CAZJAD010000011.1:0-13445 GCA_964543855.1 uncultured Alphaproteobacteria bacterium | reverse complement strand
CCCAGTCGGGATGACGCTCGCGCAAGGCGTTGATGACCGTCGTCTTGCCGCCGCCCGACGGAGACGAAAAGACCAGGAGTCGCCCGCGCTTACTCAATATTCTGCACCTGCTCGCGCAGCTTTTCAATTTCCTCGCGGATGCGAACCGAAAGATGCGAAATGTCGAGGCTGCTGGTCTTGGAAGCGATCGTGTTCGCTTCGCGGTTCATCTCCTGGAGAAGAAACCCGAGCCTCTTCCCCGCTCCAGCCGGGGGCGTCTCGAGGGTCTCCAAGTACTGAGCATTGTGGCTGCGCAACCGCACGCACTCTTCGGTGATGTCCATCCGATCGACGAGCAGCGCGAGTTCGAGTTCCAGGCGATACGAGTCGAGATTCTCGGGCAGGTGAAGCCGACCGAGGCGCTCTTTCAGCTTCTCGAGCATCTGCTCGGGCAGCTTCTTCGAGTGCTGCTCGATTTCGCCCAATGCGCTATTGATTGCCGCCAGGCGGCTCTTCATGTCGTCGACCAGCGCCTGACCTTCGGCAGCGCGCATTCGTTGCAGGTCGGCAAGGGCGTTTTCCGTTGCACCCTGCGCGAGTCGGAGCAACAACTGGCTCGCTTCGTCATCGTCGGGTGGAGTCAGAAGGTCGGGGAATGTGAGCAAGTGGCTCAGTTCAACCTGACCTTTGAGGCCGAGGGTTTTGCTGAGCGACTGGAGAACCCTCGCGTAGTGCGCGGCCAGAGTTTCATTGAAGCGAAGCGCCGGTGGTGCCGAGGCCGAACGCGTTTCGGAGAGTAGAAGCGTCAAGCGTCCCCGTTCCACAAAACGGCGGCAAAGCTCGCGCAGCTCGGCTTCGTAATTCTGCAGCGACCGCGGCGCACGAAGAGAGAATTCGAAGTAACGACTGTTCAAGCTGCGGACTTCGGCATCGACACGAATGCCG
Organism: uncultured Alphaproteobacteria bacterium; assembly: GCA_964543855.1. Taxonomy (GTDB): domain Bacteria; phylum Electryoneota; class RPQS01; order RPQS01; family DYHQ01; genus CAZJAD01. Next base: position 12,521 of record CAZJAD010000011.1, on the reverse strand, counting down.
CTCTCTTCGGCCTGACCTCGACCGAAGCCGGTCATGGAATTGATTGTATTTGAATCCTGTTGCACCGAGCGCGACTATGAAGCTTCTATTTCCAACTCAGACCCAACGAGACACGGTGGGTGTTGCCCAGTTCTTCGTGGGCCTGAAATGCGTAATCGAGGTGGACCGACGAGACTGAAATCCCCGCGCCGGCGGTGATATTCTCCCCGAGCATGCCTGCACGGAGCGCCAACACCTCGGAAATAACATATTCGGCGCCCACATGCGGGTCGACGCTGAGAACACCCGCGTGGATAACTTCGGCTTCGCCGCGACTTTCAAACCGGCCGCCCAAGTCCGCCATTAAGCGGAGCTGCGCATGGAGGCTGGGGATTTTCGTCGACCATGCGCCGCCAAGAATCAGGGAAGGCGGAATCACTTCGGTGCGACCGGTCGTCCAGACGAGAGCCGTGCCGGTCAGGTCTCGGAGCGCAAGTCCAAAAGCGAAGCTGGCGAACTGGCGCGCGAGACCGATATCGAAGCCAACGCCATAGGCGGATTTGCCCGCGACACCTTTGTAGAGGAGTTTCGCGGTGCCGCCCCATTTCCAACCCGCCGGGCCTGGCGCTCCCACGGAAGCCATCAACGCGAGTTCGTTGTCGCTGGACATGTCGCGCACCATGACGCGATTGTCATCACCCAGAGGTCTCGCCGGATCCTGCAAGGCGGTCAGAGGAATGTCCCCGACTCTTGCATAGAGCACCGTGAGGGCGGCTCCGGTGCCAACCCGAAGGGGCTTGGCAAAACCAAGGAAATCGTATGTATAGAGATTATCGAAATAGGAGGCGTGCATGAATTCGGCGGCATTTCGTCGCGTCCATGCAAGCCTCGCCGGATTGTGATAAGCGGCCGTCGCTTCACCGGGGAATGCGACACCTGCCCCGCCCATCGCCAGCGACCTTGCCCCCGCTCCCAGGTCCAAGAACTCACCGGCGAATCGTCCGACTGTTACGACCCCTGCGTTGGTCACCTGTGCGACGATGAAGAGGCTAACCAGTGTCGCAGCAAGTGTCCAACGATGCATGCCCATGCGTCGGATCACGCTTCCTCGCTCCCTAATCTTAATAAATCTAAGGAAAAGCAAGTTAAGAGTCAAGGCTTTTTTGTAGAAGATGAGATTTCGTTTTTTGATGCTAATTCCTTTAATTCAAATAGTTTAGTAAGAGCTTCGCGCGGGCTAAGTTGCTCCAAGTCGACACGATGGAGGGCATCGAGCACCCTTTGTGCCTCTGGTTCGAACAGGGTTAATTGCAACCTCGGTTGAGATTTAGCGTCCGTGTCTGGTGCCGTAGCTCCCCCGGCCTTGGCCGCTTCGAACTGCGGAAGCAGCTGGCGGGCGCGAGCCGTGACTCCTGACGGGAGACCGGCCAGTTTCGCGACCTCGATGCCATAGCTCCGGTCGCATCCTCCCGGTACGATTCGATGCAGGAATACGATGCGATCTCCCCATTCTTCAACTTCGACTCGATGGTTTCGGATTCGTGGAAAGGTGTCGGCCATGCGGTTAAGTTCATGATAATGCGTGGCGAAAAGTGTCTTCGCGGTCAAATGCGGGGTCTGGTGGAGATGTTCGGTGACAGCCCAGGCGAGGGCCATTCCGTCGTAAGTGGAGGTGCCTCTCCCGACTTCATCGAGCACGACGAGACTTCGCCGAGTGGCGTTTCGGAGAATGGTGGCCACTTCGGTCATTTCGACAAGAAATGTGCTTTCGCCGCCTGCGAGGTTATCACCTGCGCCGACGCGTGTGAAGATGCGGTCGACGACGCCGATGCGCGCGCGCTTGGCGGGAACGAAGGAACCGATTTGGGCCATCAACACGCAGAGCGCAACCTGGCGCAAGAAGGTGGACTTTCCGGCCATGTTGGGCCCGGTCAGAATCATGATCTGGAAGTCTTCTCCATCCATGACGAGATCGTTGGGGACGAAACCCTGACCGGGCGCGAGCAGAGATTCCACGACCGGATGGCGGCACTGCACAAGTTCCAAGTCTACGCCGTCGAGAATCTCTGGTCGCGTGTAGTCTTTCTCCCGGGCGACCTGTGCCAATGCCACATAGACATCAAGCTGCGCGAGGCCTCTGGCTACTTCGGAAATGCGCTGGGCGTGCGACACGATTTCGGAGCGGATGCTGTTCCAGATTTCAGCCTCGAGCTCCTTGATTTTCTCTTCGGCAGACAGGATTTTCTCTTCCCATGTTTTCAGTTCGGGTGTCACGAAACGCTCGCTGGAGACCAGCGTCTGTTTCCGGATGTAGTCCGATGGGACTCGAGATTTATGGGCGTTTGTGACTTCGATGTAATACCCGAAGACCTTGTTGTATGAGATCTTGAGGGACGGGATACCCGTGCGCGCGCGTTCGCTCTCTTGATGCTTCAGAATCCAGTCGCGTCCGCCGCGCTGGAGACCGCGCAGCTCATCGAGGTCGCGGGAGAATTGCTCGCGAATGGCTCCACCGGCGGAAGTCTGCGTCGGCGGGTCGTCCACCAGAGCCCGCTGCAGGAACTCGACGAGGTCCGGCAGTGGCGTCAGCGCCTTTGCGATTTCGCCCAGGGGCGAGGAGTCTTGTTCTGCGAAGAGCTCCTGAAAACGTGGCAGGCGTGCGAGGACCTGCTTGAGCAGAACGGCATCCCGTGGCGAGCCTCGCGCGGCAGCCAAGCGGCCGTGAAGGCGCTCCAGGTCTCCAATGCCGGAGAGCAACTCGGTAAGGCTGCGGCGCAGCGTGTCGTCCGAGAAGAGAAACTCCACTTTGTCCAACCGATTGTTGATCGCTTCGGGATCGGCCAAGGGTTGGACGAGCCAACGCCGCAGGAGTCGACTTCCGGGCAGAGAACGCGTGCGATCCAGAACGACGAGAAGCGTGGCGCGTCGGTTTTCACCCGAGAGAGACTCGACCAGTTCGAGGTTACGGCGCGTCGTGGGATCGAGCACGAGCTCTTTGTGTGACTGGAAGACTTGCAGATTCGGCAGGATGGGTGCGTCTTGCCCGAGGTTGCTGCGAGCGTAATGAAGGAGCGCTCCAGCGGCGGCAACCGCAACTTCGAGTCCTTGCGTGCCGAAGCCCTTCAGGGTCAGCACCTCGAAATGGCGACGCAGTGTGCCTTCGGCGGCCTCGCGCGTGAAGTGCCAGTCCGGAAGCGACATGAAGGTGGCGCCGGTTTCGGACAGGGCGGTTTGGATTTCTTCACGCTGGCTACCGGCACAGAGGATCTCCGAGGGTTCGAGAGCCGCCACGCGTGCTGAAAGTTGGTCAGCCGGCAAGACGCCGGTGAAGAACTCGCCGGTTGTCACATCGGCATACGAGAGACCGGCCTGCTCCTTGTCAAGATAGACGGCCACGAGGTAATTGTTCTTGCCACCTTCAAGGACCTTTTCGGAGAAGGTCGTTCCGGCCGAGACGACTTCGGTTACGGCTCGCTTGACGATGCCACGCGCGAGTTTGGGATCCTCGACCTGGTCACACACGGCCACACGGTATCCGGCGCGTGTCATTTTGGCGAGGTAATTTTCGAGTTGATGGTGCGGGAAACCCGCCAGAGGGACTTTGGAGGCTTTTCCGTGAGCCCGGGCTGTGAGCGTGAGGCCGAGGATTTCGCTGCCGAGCTTCGCATCATCATAGAAGAGCTCGTAGAAGTCACCCATCCGGTAGAAAAGGACGACATCCGGATAGCGAGACTTTATCTCGTGGTATTGCTGGAGCATTGGAGTCGATTTGGCCACGGCCGCATCATCCTCACAGACAAAAACCGCCTCCTATGAAAGGGAGACGGGAAATAGGGGGAGTTGGACTTGCCTTTTACGCAAGCTCCCTACATTTCGACGAAATGGTAGGTGAGTCCGAAGGACTGCTTGAGTTTTTCAGCCACAGGTCGAGCCGCCTCACGCGTGGGATAGCCGCCGACTCGAACATGGTGCAAGAGGGTCTTTGTGCTCTGCTTAGAGACAATTGTCACCGGATAGCCTGCGTTCCGTAGTTTGGCAGCCAAACGATCTGCGTTCTGCCGCACGCCGAAGGCTCCCACTTGAATCCAGACGGGCCCTTCCTGCGGAAGACCGATGTCGTGGGGTGTCGTTGGCGGCTGTGTCACCGGTCGGACTGAAGGTTCCGGTTGTACGGCAGGCTCGGATGGTGTGGACGGTGCGGGCTCTTCTCGAGGCGGCTCTTGTGGCACGGTCTCTTCTTGCGTTTCGGTTTCGCGGGGTGGCGGGCGTGTGATGGGTTGGATCGGCGCGGCTGGTTCGAGACCAAGCCCGGGAGCCTTTCCGCTTTCGGGCTTCGGTGGTTCTGGCTTCTCAACCTCGGTCACAGCTTTGATTTCCGGCTCCACTGGCTCGGGCGAAGTGGCGGGCTCGAGTGGCAGCTCAGAGGACGGCGGTTCTTCAGGGCCAGGCGCCGCTTCGGAGCGTCCGGGAGCTATGAAAGGCGGCAAGCTTAGTCCCCACTGCTGAAACGCCAAGAGCCGCTCTTGGGCGAGCCGGTCGACATCGGTCCCCGGATAGCGGTAGGAAACGAGCTGATACAGGGAGCAGGCCCGGGCGGCATTTACCGCGGAACGCGCCGCCAGATAATCCTGGTATCGCGCAAGGCTGTCGACGCCTTCGACTTGCTGCCGCGCTTCCGTGAACCGACCCTCTTCGATGAGCTCAAGCACAGTCTCAGCGACGAGCGGTCGGCACATCAGAAGCAATAGAAGTAGAAGAGCAACCATGATTCTCACACTCCAAAGCTGTCCAGGGCTCCGCACTTGGGACAGTGCCAGAGAGCTCCGCGCGAAACATAGCCGCATTCCGAACAAGTGAACTCGTAGGCCTCTTTCATGACTCGCGAGAGGAGGTCTTTCGATAAGGCAAGAAGCCGCGCCATGTCGCCGAGTTCGCCGTAGATTCGGAGCAGGCGTCGTCGCAGCCAAAGGCTCTCAGGATTCTTGTCGAGACCGTCTTCGAGCACGGCAATTCCCTCGGTCCGGTCTCCCCGTTTCTCCAAGAACTTCGACAGGGCGACATAGGCGTGGACATTCTTGGGATATGTGCGCAGAACATCGCGGTAGATTTGCTCGATTTCGTTGAAGCGTCCCAGTTCAAACAAATTGTTCGCCAATCGTTCGAAGACCAGATACGAATCGGCTGGATTTCGGTCCAGCAGCCGCTTCCAGATGTTGACGGCGTCCTCGATGCGGCCTTCACGAAGGTAGGAGTCGCCCCAATAGAGGATGGGTGCCGGGCAACGCAAATCCAATCTTGCCGCTTCGCGGAAACGGATGCGGCCTTCGCGCTCTCGGCCATTTTTCGCAAGCTGAAGGCCCTCCTGCGCCCTGAGAATCGCCAAGTGCCTCGGCGAGACCTCACCGTTCAAAGCTCGGAGCTTCTGCGCCGTTTCAAAGGCGGCCGCCCAGTCCTGTTGTTTTTCGTGCAAGGCCTGCTTCTGTGCGAGAGCGGCCACATCACGCTTGGAGATGTGCAGGATCTGGTCCAAGCATTCAAGAGCACGGGGAATGTCGCCGAGGGCCGCATAGTCATTGGCCAAAGCGCGGTAGACTTCGATTCGCTGAGCATTTGTCAGGTCGAGGCGGAGCCCGAGCATCCGATGAACTTTGAGTGCTCGCTCCTGATCGTTCATTTCAAAGAGGAGATAGCCCAGACGAATGTACGCGTCGATGTTGTTCGTGTCTTGCTGGACGGTATCCCGCAGTCTCTGCAGAGCACGCGGTTTGTCATTCGAAAGGAGCGCGTGGAGGGCGTCCGTGTATGGTGACGGAATGGCGACCTTCCGGCCTGCCCGCCGCTGGAGATAGGCGAACAGGATTACAGCGCCGACGAGGACAAGGAGAATGAATAGGAGAAGTCCCGGATCCATGCTTTGGCCCCTCAGTTCTGTTCAGGGTAATCGGCCTGCTGCGAAGGAGGTGTGAAGTCCTCTTCGACGGCCAAGTTGCGCAGGCGGTCCAGCTCTTCGCGGACCTGGCGGTGCTGTCGCTTAAGCTGAGCGATTTGGCTTCGCAGGCCGACCTGATTGATGATCGCCACCAGGAAAGACAGCACGTAGCCTACAAAACCCGCCAAGAAGAGCATGTACGACAGCGGCCAGACCGGAGAGGTCCACCCGAAGATGTTGACCGACACCTGTTCCTGACTGTTTTGTGCCAGAAATCCTACCAGCAGGAAAATAACGATGATAAGAATTAGCCAACGGAAAATCCACATAGGAACATCCTCCCAATATCGAAGGGCGGCAAGATTTGTTATGCGCGGAGGCCGACGAAGGTGAACCCTCGCAGCTCGGCAAGCTTCACCGCCACGACCTGTCCTGGCATTTCCCCATTCTGCGAGAAGACGACCGGTCGGTGGTCCGGGGTGCGTCCAATCCACATATCGTTATTCTTGGGCGATATGCCTTCAATAAGAACATCGTCCACACGGCCCAATTGCTTGAGATTCTGTTCTCGGCCGATTTTTAACTGGAGAGAAATGAGCTTCTCGAGGCGGCGAATCTTTTCGGCCTCCGGTACATCGTCGGTCAGGCGTGCCGCTTTTGTGCGAGGCCTTGGCGAGTACCGGAACATGAAAGCGGTATCGAAACGAACCTGATGGACGAGGTCGAGGGTCTCTTCAAAATCGCGCTCGGTTTCAGACGGGAAACCGACGATGATGTCTGTCGAGAAAGCCAGACCCGGTACAGTGCGTTTCGCTGCCCCAATGATCTCCAGATAGCGTTCGCGGGTGTAGCCGCGATTCATCATCTCCAGGATTCGATTGCTGCCAGACTGAACCGGCAGGTGCAGATAGGGGCAGATCTTCGCATCGGCTGCCATGACATCGAAGAGATCCTGTCCGGTGTCCTGTGGATGCGAGGTCAGGAAGCGCACGCGCTCGAGGCCGTCAACTGAGGCGACGGCTTTCAGGCAATCCGGAAATCCGTTGTCCTCCCATTCGTAAGCGTCCACATTCTGGCCGAGGAGCATGATTTCCCGCGCGCCCTTGCCGACCAGTTTCTCAGCTTCGGCGACGATGGAAGGCAGTGGCCGCGACCGTTCGCGCCCGCGCGTGTACGGAACCACGCAATAGGAGCAGAACTTGTCACAGCCGCGCGTAATTGTGACAAAGGCCGTCACCCCGCCTCGGTGATGTGGTGGGATGTCATCGTAAAGTTCACTTCGCCGCAGAAGCGTAGCAATACGAGCAGGTTCTCCGGGAGGCGATGCGAGTCGCTCTTCAATAAGATACGGCAGTTGCCGATAGTCGTCCGGCCCGACCACGAGGTCAAGGAAGGGGCGTTCGTGAGCGAGCGCCTCCCTCATCTCCTGAGGGATACATCCCAAAACGCCGATGACTCGAGTGCCATTTTGCGTTTTCAGGCGCGAGAGGGACGAAATCTGACCGAGAGCACGGGTCTGGGCTGATTCGCGCACGGCGCAAGTGTTGACCAAGATGACCTTCGCGGCTTCGGGCGTGTCCACGAGTCGATAACCTGCGTCGAGCAGAATGGTCTCCACCGTCCGGCTGTCCGCGATATTCATCTGACAGCCGTAGGTTTGGATGTAAACACTTGTCAATCTTTCGGTCAAATCGCGGTTCCCTGGTATCGATGCCATTGCGGGTGTGGACACCCACAACGGTGACCTTGTTTTGCGGCCGGGTTGCATGCCCGGCTCGGCGGTTAGCTTTCCTTTTTCGGTCGAGGAATGCCTTTAGTATCCCGTGGAGTTCCGACGAAGGGGCCGAATATCACCGTGGGACCCGTCACGGTGAATCGAGTCACTTCGATCATTTCATCGGGCAAGATGGTTCCGCTGTAGGTCTGAGCCTGGGCGTTGGCATAGACACGCACATTGTAGCTCTGCGATGTTATATCGTTGCCACAGTCCCAATACCAATCAACAAAGACAGTGTATTCCCCGGTAGGGGCATCCGACCAGAAGATATTTTCAGGACGGCCGTTGATGTAGGTCTCGCCACAGAGGTTGTCCCGGTCGAGTTCGCCTCCGGATGCGGTTACTGTATTCCAGTAGGCACATATCTCCGAATCGGGATCCATGACCCAGAGGTCGAGATCTATCGGCTGTTGGTTGAACCACGTCAGACTGACCTGAACATCGCCTGTTCCCACGGGAGGCGTGGGGATGGGCGTACAGACGCACAGGCCCGTATCCGGAGGGATGGGCGGCCAGTTGGCCCCAATCGAGCGGTCCCCGCAGGTCGGATACGATAGATTGAAGGGATTTTCGATGATGAGAGTGTCCAAGTAACTCCCGTACATGAATGGAGAGTTCGGATCGTTCAGATGAGATTGAACGCAAATCTGATAGCGACCCTGTGGAACTCGCCAATGGACATGGTCGGAGATTCCGGGTCCGTGATTGGCAGGAGCCATGTAGCAACCCAGATCTTCGTCCATATATTGCAGGTCGAGTTCCGGGTATTCCAAATCATAGATGGTGATGCAAACACCTATCCAAACATAACTGTTGTTTACAAAATGGACGCAACCCCAATCGGTGGGCTCCCAGCTATTGGGCGTCATGATGAACCAACCCGAGAGTTCGTAAGTCTGCGTCGTGACGGTGCCGGTCTCCTCATCGTAGACACCGCCGTAAGGTTCGTAGTCGCCGGTTGTCGGGTTTATCCGATATATTGTCACTTCTCCAGCTTCGTAGGTTTCCGACACGGGAATCGCGACTTGCACCGGTGCGGCCAAGACAAATCCGTCCGGGCCAAAACGATAGACATCCGAAACCAGCGAGTGGCCCGATGGGGGCGTGACTTGCAGGACGGTGTCGCGCTCGATAGAGAAGACCATCGTACCCGTTTCGCCGCTGATCGTCAGGGGAACTGCGCCGAGGGGTACGGTAATACTGGCGCCGCTTGTGGTTTCAACGGTCCCCTCTGTTTCCGAGGTAAACGAACCCGAGGCCTGATAGTCTCCTTCATCGAGGGGGGGCGGAGGAGGCGGCTCCTCGTCCTCGTCCTTGGGACATCCGGTTAGGATGAGCATTCCCATGGCCAACATGGCCACGAGGAGTGAGAAAGAGATTTTTGATTTCTTCATAATAGGCCCTCCTATCAGGCAGGTTTGTCTCAAGCTTATCGCAGATTCAGAGTCTCTTCTCTCGATCTAACTTGTCAATCGACGGCCAATGATCGTTGGCGATTCGATGAGTCACGCCATGGCCGCATTCAAAAAGCCTACAAGCTCCGTTTCGTGAATGGCTTTCTGCTCGCCGGTGGCGAGGGATTTGACGGTTACCTTTCCGGCGGCGCGTTCGTCGGGACCCAGAACGATGACGAACGGGATTTTCTGACGGTCGGCGTAGGCGAATTGCTTTTTCAGGCGATCAGCTTCGTACCACACTTCGACATTAAAATCGGCTTTGCGCAGGCGTGCCGCCAGAGCGAGCGCCGCTGGAAGTCCTTCGTCACCAAACTGGGCGATGAGCACCTGAGTCAGACTTGCCGCTTCGGGGAAGATGCCGATTTCGGTCATCGCGGTCTGGATGCGATCCAGACCCAAGGTCGTGCCTGTCGCCGGCACATTCTCGCGAGACAGGGTCGCCACGAGGCCATCGTAGCGACCGCCGCCTGAGAGCGATCCGATGTGCGGCCGATCCGGCAGAACGGTTTCGTAAATCGGCCCGGTGTAGTAGTCGAGGCCTCGTGCAAGCGTCAGGTCCGGCTTCAAACGGCGAGGTTCGACGCCGAGCTGAATCGAGCGCTCATAGACCTCACGCACTTCCCGCACGCCCTCGAGGCCGATGTCAATGCCCTTCAGAGCTTTGTCTGTGGCCGCCCAATCGGGGCCTCCGTCCCAGAGGCCGCAGACGCTTTCTACGCGAGCACTGGTGCCAGCGTCGAAACCGGCCTCAGTCAGTTCGTTCCTGACTCCATCCCATCCGATCCTGTCCAGTTTGTCAACACAACGGCACAGCGAAAAAACACGCTCTTCGTCGCCGCACACGAGGGAAGCCATGCCGCGCAGCAGCTTCCTGGACGAGAGCCGGATGATGAATCCGTCGAACCCCAACGATGTCAGGATTTCATCGGTCAAGGCGACGATTTCTGCATCGGCCAAGAGCGATGCCGTGCCCACGATGTCGGCGTCGCACTGAACGAATTCCCGGAAACGGCCTTGTTTCAGTTGCGGGCGGTCGGCACGCCAGACGGGTTGAATCTGATAGCGTTTGAACGGGCGCGGCAGCTCTTTATATTGCGCGACGACGCGGGCGAGCGGCACGGTGAGGTCGTAGCGCAGACCGAGCGCGTCGCCCTTGTGCTCCAGCTTATAGATGAGCTTGTCGGTTTCGCCCGATTTGCCGGTCAGGACATCGAAATACTCGATGGCCGGGGTTTCCAGAGGCTGGAATCCGTAGCGCTGGTAAGTATTTTCGATGATTTCCTGAATCCGGCGGCGTCCGATGAGCTCGGACGGGAGGAAATCACGCGTCCCCCGAAATGTGCGCGCCTGAACCATGGGATTTCACTTGATTATGCCAAAAGAAGGCAGAACGGCTGCGGCCTGTGACATCCGCTTTCGGGGCTGGCCTGCCAAGGCCTTAAAACACCAATTTCGCAAATAAAACCTTGAAAATCAAGTGAAACCCCGCCGGCTGGGACGCCCTTTCGGTCAGTCCCGAGGCCCATGCTGTTTCAGCAACGCCATCCGTTTGCGTCGTTCGCAACATTTTCCTAAGTCGTTTTCCGCGCTCTATTTGCCTTCAACCTCCCGCAGTTCGGCGGCCCTTGACTTGATTTCGGAAAGGTCTCGCTGCAATTCGCTCCAGCCGTACCAGAGGGCGTAGTCGGGATTGGCGTGGAAGGTTCCCTGGAAGGTCCGCATTCGATGTTCGAGGAACATTACGAACAGAGTCTGCTCAATCAGTGTCGGCGCGTCATGGAAGGCCAGCAAATCGGGAAAGTTGTAGGCGTAATTTGCCGGTTTCACCAGTGTGCCTTCATCATAGAGGGCGGCGACCGTGCGAATCGCTTCGGCCATCAGATGGTCGGCCTGTCGAATCATTTCGTCGCCTTTTTCGAGTTCGCCTTTCGCAAAAGCCGAGGAATGGCACTGACCGCAGGTTTTCAACATTTTGTCGCGTTCTTGCTGCCAGTCTTCCTGAGTGAGTCGGGCCAGGTCGGCTTGCTTAACGACATCCAGGCGGCCGGTGGGATTACCGCTGGGATCCAGCACCCCCAGGGCCTGGAGGATTGTCGCGCGGTCGGTGGCCCACTGTTTGTCTTCCGGCATCGGCAGCCTCACGGCGAGAAATCCCCACGCCGTCCGAACCGCGTGGTTTCCTTCCTTCATGTGGCAAGTCTGACAGGTGGGAGCGGCGACCGTCTCGGGAAGCGTCTTGCTCTGCTTGAGCAAATGCCGCACGCCGTGTTTGGAGGACGCATACATCTCCCACTGGGGATGGTCGAACCCCATGTGGCATGTCTGGCAAGCCTGCGGCTCGACGGCTTCTTTAACGGAGAAGATGTGGCGTGTATGGCAAGCATCGCACGACGCGACGCCGAATCCGGCGCCGTCCTTTTTCAATTCAGCAATCTCCGCTTCGGTCTTCAGGCCGAGTTTGTGGCACCCCCCGCAGCCTTTCATTCCTTCCATGAGCGCCATGGGTTGCCAGTGAGCCGTCGGCATGGCTTTCATTGCCGCCCATGCCAGCGCATGTTTGCCGGCAGTGAACTGCTTCACTTGTGTTTCGTGACAGTCGGCACAGATCTCGGGTGTTGGAATTCCGGCTTTGGGAGTGTCTTTTGCCGACGAATGCTCGTCACCGTGGCAGACCGAACAGTCGACCTCGTTTTGACTGTGCTTGCTCAGTTGCCAATCGGAAACGATGTAAGGGGTGACATTCTTGTGGCACTGCACGCATTTCTGGGCCACCGCGACAGAAACGCAGAGCAGGCAGGTCAGAAAGAGGATCGTGATTCGGTGGATGACAATGCGTGCGCAGATGTTGGGATGGTCTGTTTTTGGAGATCGGGTCATGAGACATCACTCCAAGTTTATTGTCAGTGATCACTCTGAGGAATTGTCTGTAATGCCCGTTTTTCGAGCTTCATTTTCGCAGACAAGCGTTGGAAACTCAATTGAAGAGTTCCGGGTTGAGGAAATACTTGCGGCCGCGCTTCTCGCCTTTGGACACCAAGATGCCTTTGGCACACAGAAATTTCAGGCGGTCGCGAGCGGCGGTCTCGGACACATCGAAGGCGCGGACGATATCGCGGTTGGAGAGTCCGGTCCGTCCCTGCCTGGCCAAGACACGTGCCCAGCGCTCGATTTTGCCAGAGAGGGAGCCCACCCGGTTCTGGAGCTGGCGTGCGACTTGATCGGACAAATCCTGCGAAATCCCTGCGAGCTCGGTCTGCAGAAAGTGGAAATCGGACGGGGTCAACTCCTCGTGGCGGCTCAGCAGCATGGCTCGTTCGACCGCAAAGGCGAGTTGCCGCACGTTGCCGGGCCAGTCCAGGTCGGACAGGAACCGTATTGT